>DATMUX010000058.1:0-10825 GCA_035563695.1 Acidimicrobiia bacterium | reverse complement strand
GATGGAGCGTCTCGGGCGGCGCTTCCGCCGGGCCCAGCCTGCGACCGACATGTCGCCGCCCGCGCCCGACGTACCCGCGCCGTCGATGGCCGGTCCGCGATGAGCCTGCTCGACGCCTACGACGTGTCCAAGACGTTCGCGGGCATCACCGCGCTCGACGGCGTGAGCCTCGACGTCGGCGAACACGAGGTCGTCGGTTTGATCGGCCCGAACGGTGCGGGCAAGACGACGTTCTTCAACTGCCTGCTCGGGATCCTGAAGCCCGACACGGGACGCGTCACCTTCGACGGGCGCGATCTCACGCGGGTGGCGACGCACCGGCGCGCCCGGCTCGGCATCTCGCGGACGTTCCAGCGTATCGAGTTGTTCACGGGCATGACGCCGCGGGAGCACTTCCTCGTGGCCGAGCGGGTGCGCAACGGGCGCGGTGCGCTCTGGAAGGACTTGCTCTACATGGGCCGGCCGACCGCGAAGGAACAGGAGCTCGCGGCCGACATGCTGGCGTTGCTCGACCTGACCGAGGTCGGCGACCGCCGGGTGGAGTCGCTGAGCCTCGGAGTCGGCCGGCTCGTCGAGATCGGGCGCGCGCTCATGACCCGGCCTCGGTTGCTGCTGCTCGACGAGCCGTCGTCGGGCCTCGACCGGCACGAGACCGAGGCGCTGGGCGAGAAGCTGGCGGCCGTGCAGCGCGACCAGGGCATCGCGATCCTGCTCGTCGAGCACGACATCGAGTTCGTCCGCAGCCTCGTCCAGCGCGTGTTCGTGCTCGATTTCGGCACGCTCATCGCGTCGGGCACGACGGCCGAGGTCTTCGCCGACTCGGCCGTGCGCAAGGCCTATCTCGGAGACATGGTCTGATGGCTGCGGTACCGGTGCCCGCGGCCGACGCGCCGCCGCTGCTCGAGCTCCGCGACGTCGAAGCCGCGTACGGACCGTTCCGTGCGCTCTTCGGTGTGTCGTTCGCGATCGAGCGCGGCAAGGTGCTCGCGCTGCTCGGGTCGAACGGCGCGGGCAAGACGACCGTCGCGCGCGTGTGCTCGGGGCTGATCACGCCGACGAGCGGCGACGTCTACTTCGACGGCGGGCCGGTGACCGGCTGGCGCCCGTACAAGCTCACGCGGTTGGGCATTGTGCACGCACCCGAGGGTCGTTCCGTGTTCGCGACCCTGACCGTCGAGGAGAATCTCGATCTCACGTTCGGTCGCACGCGCAATCGTGCCGAGGTACGGGAGGCGCTCGACCGGGCGTACTCACTGTTCCCGCGCCTCGGGGAGCGCCGCCAGCAGATCGCGGGCACGCTGTCGGGCGGCGAGCAGCGCATGCTGTCGCTGGCCCGGGTGCTCGTCGAGCAGCCGCGCCTCCTGATCGCCGACGAGCTGTCGCTCGGGCTCGCGCCGATCGTCGTCGACGAGGTGTACCGCACGCTCGAGCGCATCCGCGACTCCGGCACCACACTGTTGATCGTCGAGCAACACGTCCACCATGCGCTGGCGATCGCCGACGACGCGATCGTGCTCGTGAAGGGCGAAGTCGCGTACTCGGGTCCGGTGTCGGAGCTCGGCGATCTCCAGGCGCGCGTGCTCGGGGGCAACGCATCACCATCCGGTCACGACGCGGGACCGGGCTCAGCTTCCGAACAGTGACGCGTGCGTCACGCGGGTGAGCGTGTCGATCATCGCCGTGCGCTCGACCCGCGCCTGGCGTGTCACCGCGTAGTAGTTCAGCCGTTCGAACATCGCCACCAGCGCCAGCGACGCGATCTCGGGGTCGAGGCCGGGAGGCGCGGCCTGCGCGACGCGGCGATAGAGGCCGCGCGTGAACAGGGTCAACACGTCGGTGCCGAGCCGTCCGAACTCGCTGCCGCCGATCTCGGCCTCGGTCCAGGCGCGGATCACCGGTCCGTGACGCTCGTACAGATCGACGAACTGCTCGATCCACGCGCGCAGCTCGGCCCGGCCCTCGTCGGTCGGCTGCAGCGGTCCGAGCCGGTCGGCGAGCGCGGCCATCTCGCCGGCGACCTCACCGGCGAGGGCGCGGAACAGCTCGTCCTTGTTCGCGAAGTAGAGGTAGAAGGTGCCGTGGGAGGTGTGCGCCAGCTTGACGATGTCGTCGACGCGGGTCGCGTGATAGCCCCGCGCGGCGAAGACCTCGGCGCCGGCGTCGAGCAGGCGGCTCATCGTGTCGCGCCCGCGGGCGCGCATTTCCCGGACCACCGGTGCGGTGGAGGTCGGGGCGGCGGTGGTGCGGCGAGCGCGCGGGCTCGCGCTCCCGGCGGCTCGGGACACGCGCGCAGGGTAGGCGGAACCCGACGCCCGTGTCATACTCCCGGCCGCTGAGCCTGCAGGGACGCCGCCCGCGCCGCTACAGTCCGACGCCTACGTCAGCTTCGGAGGGGCCCGTGTCCGCGATCACGAACGACGCCGTCTCGGTCGGCGAGGAACGCTCGCAGGAGTTCCCCGCGCTCACGCGCACGATGTTCGTGCGTTACGCCGGCGCGAGCGGCGATTTCAACCCGATGCACCACGACGACACGATCGCGACCCAGGTCGGTAACCCGTCGGTGTTCGGCCACGGCATGTTGACCATGGGTCTCGCCGCCCGCGTCGTCAAGGACTGGTTCGGGCCCGAGGCGATCCGGCGCCTTCAGGTCCGGTTCGCCAAGCAGGTGTGGCCCGGCGACGTGCTCACCTGCACCGCGACGGTCACGGCCAAGCGCGACGAGGGCGGTGAGCATCTCGTCGACCTCGACCTCACGGTCGCGAACCAGAACGGCGACAAGGCGATCACCGGCGCGGCCACCGTGGCGGTCGCGTAGATGGGGCTGCTCGACGGACGCGTCGCGATCGTCACGGGTTCGGGGCGCGGCATCGGTCGTGAATTCGCGCTGTGCTTCGCGCGTGAGGGTGCGCGCGTCGTTGTCAATGACGTCGGCGTCTCCCTCGACGGCCGCGGCACCGACGAAGATCCCGCGGCGCAGGTGTGCAAGGAGATCGAGGCGCTCGGGTCAGCGGGCGTGCCGAGCTACGAGTCCGTCAGCGACTTCGACGGCGCGCGCCGGATCGTCGAGACCGCGGTCGACGCGTTCGGCACGGTCGACATCCTCGTCAACAACGCGGGCATCGTGCGCGACAAGACGTTGTTGAAGATGGACGAATCCGACTTCGACTCGGTGATCGCGGTGCACTTGAAGGGCACGTTCAACTGCACCCGCCACGCAGCCGAGGTGATGAAGGAAAAGGGCTACGGCCGCATCGTCAACATCACGTCGTCGGCGGGGTTGCGCGGCAACTTCGGCCAGACCAACTACGGCGCGGCGAAGGCCGGCATCATGGGCATGACGTTCATCTGGTCGATGGAGCTGGGCCGCTACGGGATCACGTGCAATGCGGTCGCGCCCGCGGGCGCGACGCGCATGACCGCGGCGCTCTACGAGCGATCGGGGAAGGAACCGCCGCCCGAGGAGGACCCGGCGCTCAACGCGCCCCTCGTCGCGTACCTGGCGTCGGAGCAGGCGGCCGGGGTGAACGGGCAGATCCTCGGCCGCACGGAGTACGCGTACACGGTGTTCCAGCACCCGAAGCAGATCGCATGGATGTGGAACGACGGTCCGTGGACGCCCGCGCTCGTCGCCGAGCGTTTCGACAAGGGTCTCGGCCAGCACCTGCAACAGGTCGGCATGGTGATGCCCAAGTCGATGACCACGTGAATCCCGCGCCCGCCCGCGCCGCGTACCCTTCCTCGTACGCGTCCCTGTTTTGGAGTCGGTGCGTGTCGGGTTCCGTCACCGGCGGACTCCAAAACTCTCGTCGCGCAGGTCGGGCGGGTTTTGGAGTCGGTGGGTGTCGGGTTCCGTCACCGGCGGACTCCAAAACTTTCGTCGCGCAGGTCGGGCGGGTTTTGGAGTCGGTGCGTGTCGGGTTCCTTCACCCGCGGACTCCAAAACTCTCGTCGCACACGGTGGGCTGGCTTTGGAGTCCGTGCGTTGCGGTTTCCGCCGCCCTGCTGCTCCAAAGCGGTGGATCAGACCGTGATTCGGTGGCCGCTGGGGGTCGTCGACATCGTGTACGCGCGACGGGGCGACATCGTCGAGCAGTCGCGTGCCGCGCGGGCCGACGGGTTCGCCCACATCGATCCGCTCCTCGGCGCCGATCCCGACTTGCTCGCGCTCCCGATCGGTTGCCCGACCGCGTTTCCGAAACCGGTCGACACGTGGTGTTCCACGCCTGCGCCGAACGCCGACATCGAGGGCTCGTGGGAGCGGGCCGTGCGGTGGTGGCGGGCGGCGCCGCACGCGCTGCTCGAGCCGCACGCGACCGCCGTGGTGCATTCGATCGAGACGGTGCGGGCGTTCCGCGCCGAAGTGCCCGGCGTGCGCCTGCTCGTCGACACCGGGCACGTCGCGAGCTGGGGCGGCGATCCGTGCGAGCTGCTCGACCTCGCCGACCACATTCAGCTGCGGCAGGGAAAGCGGGGCCACACCCAGGTGCACGCCGACGACGCGAGCGGTGTCGTCGACTTCGACGCGGTGTTCCGCCGGCTCGACGAGCTCGACTACCGCGGGCTGCTCAGCGTCGAGTACTTCGACCTGCCCGAGCACGGCTGGCCGCTCGCCGACCCCGAGCAGTGGGCCCGCGACCTGGCCGCGCGCCTACGCGGGTCCGGGCCAGGGCGGTAGCGCGCGGCCCGGCACCGGCATGTGCTCGAACGCGACGAGGTTGCCGGGCAACGCGTCGGTGACGAACAGCGTGCGCCGGTCGGGCCCACCGAAGCAGCAATTCGTCGTGAGTCCCTCGCCCTCGATCGGCAGGAAGTCGACGACGGTGCCGTCGGGGTCGACGACGCGGATGCCGTGCTCGATCGTCGACGCTACGTAGAAGCGACCATCGCGGTCGAGACAGAACCCGTCGCCACCGCCACGACCCAGTTTCTCGATCACCCACTCGCGCGACCCGTCGGGGAACACGCGCTGCAGACCCCGGCGCTCGACCACGACCACGTGGTCGTCGCGATCGAACGCGATCCCGTTGCAGTAGAAGAACCCGGCGGCGAAGAGCGCAACTTCGCCGGCATGCGTGTATACGAGCACGCGCCCGATCCCGTCGTCGTGCGGCGGGAAGTGCCCGGGATCGGTGAAGTAGATGTCGCCGTTCGCCGCGATCGCGAGATCGTTCGGTCCGTGGAACCCGTCGTCGGCGAGGTAGCGGACCGTGCCATCGGGTGCCGCGAGCTGCAGGCCGGGCGTCGCGGGTACGCACGCGGGCAGCGTGGCGAACACGCCGGGCAGGTTCGAGAAGTCGATGCCGCCGTTCTGCGTGACGACGATCGAGCCGTCGGCCGCGAGCGCGGCACCGTTCGCGCCGCCGCTCGTGACCGCGAAGCGCTCCACCTGCGCGCTCTCGGGTCGAACGCGGAACAGGGCACCGGCGGCGACGCTGGTCGCGACGACCGTGCCGTCGTCGCACCACACGGGTCCTTCGGCGAACGGGATGCCCGTGCCTACGATCTCGGATCTCATGGCCGGATCTCACCACGCGGGTCGCGGGTCGTGCCACGGTACGCTGGCGCCGTGAGCCGCGTGCGCATCCTCGATCCCACCGCGGCCCCGCCCGCGACCGATCCCGACCCCGGACCGGATGCCGGCCGGCTCGCGGGCAAGGTCGTGGGGCTGCGGTTCGACCGGGCCTGGCGATCGTGGTTGTGGACGCTCGACGAGTGGGAGCCGCGCCTGCGGTCCGCGGGCGCGCACGTCATCCGCTGGGAGGCCGGGAATCGCATCGGCGTCGACGGCGCCGACACGTTCTCGCAGCTCGGTGTCTTCGCGGCCGATGTCGACGCGGCGCTCGTCGGCCTCGGCAATTGAGGGAGTTGCACTTCGTGGACGGTTCACGACACGGTTGCCGTGGCCGCCATGGGGAAGGCGGCGGTCGCCGTCGTGACCGAGGAGTTCGAAGCGCTGGCGCACACGATGGCTGCGAACGCGGGCCGGCCGGGGTTGCGGGTCCACGTGCTGCCGTACCCGTTGGAGACCCGCTCCGAGGAAGAGGTGCGGGCCGTGGCGCGCGAGCACTGGCCGAAGGTGCTGTCGTCGCTCGGCGCGCGCGTATGAGGACGGGCGGGACGAGCGGATGACGGCCGAACCGTCGGAGCTCGCGAGCCGGGTCGATTGCGGTCCCGACGGCTGCACGCTCGACTGGTTGGTGAGCGAGCGGCTCGAGGTCGACGACGACCCCGTCGAGTTCCTGAAGCTCGCGACCGACGCGGGCTGGGGCGACGGGCTCCCGCTGATCCCGCCGACCGAAGGGCGAGTGCGTGAGTTCGTGGCCGCGTCGGGCCATTTCCCCGACGAGGTGGTCGCCGAGCTGCCACCGCGCAACGGCCGGGCGACGGTCGAGAAGATCGCGATCAACGCGGTGATGGCCGGCGCGCCCGCCGACGCGATGCCGTTACTGATCGCGGCGGTCGACGCGATGACCGATCCGCTGTTCAACCTCTTCGCGCTCAACACCACGACCTGCTGCGTCGTGCCCGCGATGATCGTCAATGGCCCTGTGCGGCACGCGCTGAAGCTCCCGATGGGACCGGGCTGCTTCGGCGGTGAGGCGGGAAACGGCGCGTCCATCGGCCGCGCGACACGGTTGATCATGCGCAACGTTGGCGGCCAGAAGGTGGGCGTCAATTCGAAGAGCGTGTTCGGCCAGCCGGGCCGCGTCGTCGGGATGTGCGTCGCCGAGTGGGAGGAGCGCTCGCCGTGGGCGCCGCTCGCCGAGCGTCGCGGCATCGCGCCCGGAACTGACGCGGTCACCGTGCACGGAGCTACGGGCACGATCGACATCGCCGACATCGTCGCCGACAACGGCGTCGACCTCCTCGAGATCATCGGCAAGTCGCTTGCGTTCGTCGGCACGAACGCGTTCATCGGCGCGCACCACGGCGCCGAGATCATGGTGGCCATCGCACCGCCGTGGGCCGAGCTCGTCGCCCGCGCCTATCCCGACATCGCCGACGTCCGGGAGCGTCTCTACGAGCACGCGAAGCTGCCGGTCTCGTGGTGGCCGGCCGTGCACCGACGCCGGGTCGAGGAGCAGGGTCGGGTCGACGAGCACGGCGACGTGCACCTCGTCGAGTCGCCGGAGCACATGCTCGTGGTCGTGAACGGCGGTTTGGGCAACCTGCACGCGCTGGCGTTGCACAGCTTTGGACCGACCCGCGCCGTCACTCGTAGCGTCTGAACCGTGAAGGTGCTCTCGCAGTTGCGGCCGGGATCGGCCGAGGCCGATCTCGTCGTGACCCGCTACCCCGACGTGGAGCTCATCGAGTACTCGGGCGGTGACCCGCCGGCGGGCATCGAGGCCGACGCTTTCTTCGGCGGGTATTTCGGCTGGGACGACATCGTGCGGTGGATCGACGCGGCGGGCGTGCGCTGGGTGCAACTCACGGGCACGGGGATCGACGGCGTGCCGCCGAAGGTGTTCGCACCCGGACGGGTCGTCACGTGCGCGCGCGGCGCGAGCGCGATCCCCATCTCCGAGTGGGTCATGGCCGCGATCCTCGCGTGGGCGAAGCGGTTCCCCGAGACGTTCCTGCACGAGCCGCCGAAACACTGGAACTTCCCGAACCCGACGCTCGACCGCGTCGAGGGCTCGACGCTCGCGCTCGTCGGGCTCGGTGGTATCGGCGAGGCGATCGCTCGGCGCGCCCTCGCGTTCGGCATGCACGTACGCGCGATGCGGCGCACCGACGCCCCGAGCCCGGTCGACGGTGTCGAGATGGTGAACACGCTCGACGAGCTGCTCCCCGGCGCGGCGCACGTGGTGCTCGCCGCGCCTGCCACCAAGCGCACGCGTCATCTGATCGATGCCCGCGCCTTCGACATGATGACCGAAGGCGCGCACATCGTGAACATCGCGCGCGGCGCGCTGATCGACCAGGACGCGCTGCGCGCGGCCCTCGACGACGGCCGCGTCGCGATGGCGACGCTCGACACGGTCGATCCGGAGCCGTTGCCCGCCGGGCACTGGATGTACACGCACCCCAAGGTGCGCCTGACCGCGCACATCTCGTGGTATACGCCCGAGCTGCTGCAGGCGACGTTCGAGATCTTCCTGGAGAACCTCGGCCGCTTCCGCGGCGGCGAACCGCTGCTGCACGTCGTCGACGTCGACGAGGGTTACTAGGTGCCGAAGGCCGTGGTCGCCGGCACCGGATTCGGGTGCCGCGTGCACGTGCCGGCACTGCGAGCGGCGGGGTTCGAGGTGGTGGCGCTCATCGGGCGCGACCCCGAGCGCACGCAACGGCGCGCCGAACGCGCCGGCATCAGGCGCGCGTGCACGTCGCTCGCCGACGCCTGCGCGCTCGACGGCGTCGACGCGGTGACGATCGCGACACCGCCCGACGCGCACGCGCCGCTGGCGATCGAGGCGTGCGCCGCGGGCCGGCACGTGCTCTGCGAGAAGCCGTTCGCGCTCGATGCGCAGGAGGCCACGGCGATGTTGCGTGCGGCCCACGACGCGGGGGTCACGCACCTCGTGGGCCACGAGTTCCGGTGGGCTCCCGAACGCGCGCTGGTGGCGCGCTTGATCGCGGCGGGGGCCATCGGTGAGCCGCGAACGTTCTCGCTCGTGCAATACGTGCCGCTCGTGGCCGACCCCGCCATCCGGATGCCGGGCTGGTGGTTCGACACGGCGCGCGGCGGAGGGTGGCTCGGGGCGTCGGGCTCGCACGTCGTTGACCAGGTGCGCACGTGGCTCGGTGAGATCGAGGCGGTGAGCGCGGCGCTGCCGGTCGTGAGCGCGCGCTCGGGCGTCGCCGAGGACAGCTTCGTCGCGCGTGTCACGATGCGCAGCGGCGCTCACGGAGTCGTGCAGCAGACGGCTGCCTCGTGGGCGCCGCACGTGATCGGCGTGTCGGTCGTCGCCGGAACCGACGGGACGGTCGAGATCGCCGGCGACCAGGTGTACGTGTCCGATCGTGCCGGCCGGCGCGCCGTCCCGGTCCCGGCGGACCTTCAGTTGCCCCCGCCGCCGGCTGCGTCGGAAGATCCGCGCGAGCGATACTCCCATCTCGAGCTCGGCCCATACACGCGGCTGTGCGAGGCGTTGCGCGCGGGAGTCGACGGTCGTGGCGCGGTCGCGTCGGCCGTGCCCGTGCCGACGTTCGCCGACGGGCTCGCGGTGACGCAGGTACTCGACGCGATCCGCACGTCGGCCCGATCGAAAGGTGCGGTCGTCGCCGTCGAGCAGTGACCGTTACCCCGCCGGTTTTGGAGTCGTGCAGTGACGGAAACCGGCGCGCTGTGGCTCCAAAACCGGACATGGTCTACCAATGTGTGCCGTACCGGTCCCGGTGGGTGTGGCGTTCGACCGGGTCGCGGCGCGGCGGTCCGAGCGGGCGCGCCGGGTGGCCGAGCGGTATGACCGCGACGGGCCAGACGTGCGCGGGAAGCGACAACACGGCCTGGAGCTCGGCGCGGTAGCCGGTCGTGATGGTGGTGAGCGCGCTGCCGAGTCCGAGCGCGGTCGCGGCGAGCAGCACGTTCTGCACCGCGGGAAAGATCGACGACGCGACCGTCGCCTCGAGCCCACGCTCGACGTCGGCGCACACCACGATGTTGACGGGCGCGGCGGCCACCCCACCCGTCGCGCCGCGGTCGACGTCGGCGAGGATCGCGGGCGGCAGCCTGCCTTCCGAGAACGCGCGGCCGTGCTCCTGCCACGCGCGTTGCGTGAGTTCGCCGATCTGGGCGCGCACCCGCTCGTCGCGCACGACGACGAACTCCCACGGCTGGCGGTTCTCGGCGCTGGGTGCGTGCGCCGCCGCGGTGAGGATGCGCGCGATGTCGCCGTCGTCGACGGGTTCGTCCGTGAACGCCCGGCATGCGCGCTGGCGTGCGGCGACGGCGAAGAAATCGTCGGTCACGGCGCGGGAGCGACGCCGACGCGCAGGAAGCTGTTCACGTACATGATGCGCAGGCTCGGCGTGAACGCCCAGCGCTTGAACGCGTCGGTCGTCTCGTCGCCGATGCGCTGCATGACGAGGGGCGTCATCGACTTGAACGCGCGCTCGGGTTCGTCGGTGTCCATCTCGTAGAAGTGCATGAACCGCGGGTCGCCGCCGGTGACGTTCTCGTACGGGGTGATCATGCAGTAGCCGGGGACGGCGGCTTCCGCGATGTGGCGGATGTGGACGAAGTCGGCCCAGTCGCGCAGCTCCTGGGCCTGCGCGGGCTCCTTCGGTGAGATCAGCACGAGCGAGAGCCCGATCGTGGGGCGACCCGTGATGATGCCCTGCCCGGGGCGGGGGTGGCGCCGGAAGTGGTGCCCGGTGACGCCGGCCGGGAGGTCGACGGGGGCGCCGAAGGTGTCGTCGACCTCGTAGACGCCGAGGTGATCGAACTCGGGAAGCACCGGCGGCAGGTCGCGCCGATCGCGCTTGACGTTGCGCCACCACGTGGCTCGCTGCGCGCCCGTGAGCGCCAACACCTCGGGCACGCGGTCGCGCGCGTATGTGTCGATCGGGCCATCGGTCATCTCGACGTAGAGGCCCGGTGTGTTGCGATCCTCCACGAGCGGGCAGCCTACGGCGAGGGTGGAGTGCGGCCGGAGGTCGATGCGTGGAGGTGGCGTGCTCGGCCGCGGCCGGGGACGCTTCCGCGGAAGCGCCGACGGCCGAGCGTGCTCCAGCGCAGGCTGTTTTGTGCTCGGTTACCACCGGTTTCCGGGGCCATCCGAGCAATGTTCGACTGCGCGCGTTCTCCCGGCCGGAGCCGAGGTCTCCCGAGGGGTCGGCGCGCTGCGGCCGGCGACGACTTCCTGTTTGCCCTGTTCGG
>DATMUX010000057.1:0-2648 GCA_035563695.1 Acidimicrobiia bacterium | reverse complement strand
TCGCGGGCGCAGGCGCATGTGCGCGGACGGCGGGCGGATCCGGATCGCGCGGTACACGCGCGCCCGCGGCGGAGGCGCGCGCCGGGTCGGGGTTGCGACCGGCGCAGAGCTCGGTCCCCGCGGGTGCACGCCTGCAGTACTGGGGCGGCCGGATGCTCGCGAACGTCAAGGTCGCGATCGTCGTGTGGGGCCCCGGGCGCTTTCCCGTACAGGTGACGAGCCGGACCGCTCCGAACGCAGCGAGCTTCTTCGCGACCGTCACGCAGTCGCCGTACTTCGACTGGCTGCAGGAGTACGACGCGAACGGCACGCACCTCGGCCGCGGAAGCGTCGCGGGACAGTTCACGGTCGTGCCCGCGGCCGCGAACAACAGGGCCGTTCTCGACGATGCCGCTCACCTCCGGCCCGAGCTCTCCACCCAGATCCGCGCCGGCCGGCTTCCCCCGCCCGGCGCCGACACGCTCTATGTCGTGTTCACGCGCACCGGACAAGTCGTGACGCAGGGCGGCGCCGACTCCGTCACCGGCTTCTGCGCGTATCACAGCACCTTTCGCCTCGACCGGACGACCGCGGTCCGTTACGCCGTCATTCCGGCGACCGCCGCCGGGCCGCACTGCGGGACCGCGCCCGGATTCGCCAATCTCACGACGGCCGCGTCGCACGAGCTCGTCGAGGCCGTCACCGATCCCGACGTCGGACTGGCCCACCGCGTCGGCCCGCCACTCGCCTGGTACGACCCGATGCACGGCGAGATCGGCGACATCTGTGCACACGTGACGGCGACCGTCGTCGGTGCCGGCGGCGACCGGTACACGGTCCAACAGGAATGGAGCAATCGAAAACGGAGGTGCACCGCGCACTGAGCGGGAACCCGAGGGCTGGTCAAGGTCGGTGTTGTGCGAGCTGGGCCCGCAGCCGCTCGACGAACCGCCGGAGCTGGCGTCCCCGCATGGCCTCGATCTCGACGATGCGGCCTCGTGCGAGCGCGAACGCGACGCCGACAATCAGCCCGTGCCGTACGGCCACGACCTCGTGGATCTGGTCGAGATCGACCGCGCCGGTGTACCGCTTCGGCGGGCGGCCCCAGAACGTCGGCCGGCCGACGAGTATCCGGCGGTCGGTGAGGAGCAGCGCCATCTCCGGCGGGGCCGCCGGAAATCCCGCCTCGACCGCGGTGGCGCGCCACGCGTCGTGCGCGCGCATGCGCATCCGGGCCGACCCGAGCGCAAAGGTGGAGCGCATGCTCGTGGCCGCGCCGCCACGGAAGCTCGCCCGGGCTGCGGCCAGCACGGTCTCGCCCGGCTCGAGCTCGAGCCCTTCGCGGGTCACGTCACACGCGCTCTAGCACGGTCCCCGTCCCGAGGCCTCCGCCGCAGCACATCGTGACGAGCGCGTAGCGGCCGTCGGTGCGTTCGAGCTCGTGCAGCGCGGTCGTGATCAAGCGGGCACCAGTCGCGCCGACGGGATGCCCGAGCGCGATCGCGCCGCCGTTCGGGTTCACCCGCTCCATGTCGGGCTTCAGCTCGCGCTCCCAGGCCAGCACGACCGACGCGAACGCTTCGTTGATCTCGATGACGTCGAACGCATCCATCGCGATGCCGGTACGTTCGATGATGCGGCGCGTGGCGTCGATCGGTCCGGTGAGCATCAAGACGGGGTCGACGCCGACGAGGCACTGGTCGACGACCCGAGCCCGCGGCCGCAGTCCGAGCTCCCGGGCGCGGCCGGCGGTCGTCAGCAGGACCGCGGCGGCACCGTCGGTGATCTGCGACGACGATCCCGCGGTGTGCACGCCGTTCTCGCGCGCCACGGGCTTCAGCTTCGCGAGCGCCTCGAGCGAGGTCTCGCGCAACCCCTCGTCGCGCGTCACGCGGTGCGTCGTTCCGACCGGCTTGCCGTCGGCGTCGACGTCGGGCGCGTCGATCGGGAGCACCTCGCGCTCGAAACGCGCCTCGGCCCACGCGCGCTGGGCCCGCTGTTGCGACTCGAACCCGAAGCGGTCGCAGTCGTCGCGGGTGATGCCCCAGGTATCGGCGATGCGCTCCGCGCCCTCGAACTGGCTCGTGAGCTCATAGTGCGCGCGGTACGACTCCGGGTTGGGCCGGCCGAACTCGTTGCGAACGCCGGCGCCGAGCGGCACCCGGCTCATCGACTCGATCCCGCACGCCAGCGCCACGTCGACCACGCCCGCGCGCACCATCGCCGCGGCGAGGTTGGTCGCCTGTTGCGACGACCCGCACTGGCTGTCGACCGTCGTCGCCGCGACCTCCAAAGGGAGCCCCGAGCTCAACCACGCCGTGCGCGCGATGTTGAACGTCTGCTCACCGACCTGGCTGACGCACCCGCCGATCACCTGGCCGACCGCGAGCGGGTCGATTCCCGCGCGCCCGATGGCCTCCGCCTGTACCGCGCCGAGCAAGTCGGCCGGGTGCACGGTCGCGAGCGCGCCGTTGCGGCGGCCGAGCGGTGATCGCACCGCTTCGACGATGACGACGTCGTGATCGGCTGGTTGCACCACGCTGACTCCTTGGTCCCGATGTCGGCCGAATCGTAGTGGTGCACGGTGAACGTCGTCCGGCGGTGCCAGGATGGTCGGATGCATCGCAGGCGAGCCGTCACCGGCGCACGCGCGCTCCTGATCGGGTTGG
>DATMUX010000056.1:0-7568 GCA_035563695.1 Acidimicrobiia bacterium | reverse complement strand
CGAGCACGCCGACCACAGCCCCGACGAGTGCCGGCCGTACCGGCACCCCGGAGCGTCCGTGGCCCCGCTCGAGCGCGAGCCGCGTGCCGAGTGCCACCGGAAGCGGCGCGCCCGCGTTGCGCACGCTCGTCGCGACGAGTGACGCCCGCCGGCTGCGCTCGCGCTCGCCCCGCCACACGTACCACACGGCGCTGCCGCCGACACCGGCGACGAGCAGGGCGAGCCCGATCACGATCCCGGGCGCGAGAACCGCCCAATCGACGTGTAGTCCGGGTTGCGGTTCGACCCGGCGGCCGACACCGATCGGGAAGCGCCCCGAGGCGACGTACGCCCCGATCGCGCCGGCGACCACTCCGACGCTTCCCGCGACGATCGGTGCGACCGACAGCGCGAACGCGCCCAGGAGGCGCGTGGTCCCGAGGGCGCGCAGCGTCGCCACGTCTACGCCCGACGCCGCGACCAGGCGCACGACCGCCTGCCCGATCAGCACGAGCGCGGCCAGCGCGGCCGCCAGCGCAAAGCCGTACAACGCGGCGCGCTCGAGCGACGTGGCGTTGGTGATGCGTTTGCGCTCCTGGCTGAACACCGTCACCTCGACCGCGTGCTTGGCGACGCGATCGAGCTGTTGCGTCAACGCGGGAACGTCGGCGTCGCCGCCCCGCAGCCGGATGAGCGCGTTGTCGACCGGTACGCCGATGAGCGGCATCACGTTCGCGCGAAAACGCTCCCAGAAGGGGTGCGACACGATGACGGTGCCGGAATCGTCGGCGATGCCGAACGGCGTCTTCATCTCCCCCACGACGGTCACGTCGACCACCGGCCCGTCGGGCGGCGGCGGCGCGGACGACGCCGACGCCGCGCGCACCACCGTGCCGGCTCGCCACAGCGCGATGCGGACGTGTACACCGACATGCAGGCCGAGTCTTTTCGCACCCGGCGTTATCAGGGCCTCGTCGGCGCGTGCCGGATCGGGCCGGCGGCCGTCGAGGATGATGCCGCGCTCGACCTCGGTGAACAGCTCGGGACTCGCCGAGGGGAACATCCCGAAGCCGTCGGGCAGCCCGACGACCTGATATCGCGCGAGCGCGAACTCGCCGACGGTCTCGACATAGGGAAGCTTGCGGATCTCGTTCCAGTCGAAGCCGGGGGTGTTCGGCAGCGCCATGACCGTCGCGGCTTCGCTGCGCGCGACCAGGCGGTCCATCGCCGTGCCGTTGCGGCGCGCGCCCGCGATCGCGGCGAGCACCACGGCGGTCGCGACCGTGACGATGACGGCCAGCGCGGCAAGGGATCGCAGGCGGTGGCGCGCCTCGCTCCGCACCCACATCCACGCGCCGGCCATGGCCGGAGGATCTATCACGCGGCCCGGCCCCACAAGGGCGGGGCCGCCCCGTCCCAACGGGTGCCAGCACCCTTTCACGCGGCAGACTCGACGTCATGGCCGACCGCATCGCCCCTCCACCGAGATTCGACGGCGTCATCGGACGCGACTGGCGCGACTCGACGCCCTGGTGGCCGCCGGATCCCGAGCCGCCCGCGGGTGCACCGAACGTGCTGCTCATCGTGCTCGACGACGTCGGCTTCGCGCAGCTCGGTTGCTACGGATCCGACATCGAGACGCCCACGTTCGACCGGCTCGCGCGCGACGGCATCCGGCTCACGAACTTCCACACGACGGCTCTGTGCTCACCCACGCGTTCGTGCCTGCTCACCGGCCGCAACCACCACCGCAACGGGATGGGCCGCGTCGCCGACCTCGCGGTCGGCTTCCCGGGCTATTGGGGTCGAGTCCCCCGCGCGAACGGATTCCTCTCCGAGATCCTGCGCGCGAACGGATACGCGACGTACGCGGTCGGGAAGTGGCACCTCACGCCCGAGGACGAGACGCACATGGGCGCGTCACGAGCCACGTGGCCGCTCGCGCGCGGGTTCGACCGGTGGTACGGCTTCCACGGCGGCGAGACGCACCAGTTCGTCCCGTCGCTCTTCCACGACAACCACTCGGTGTTGCCGCCCGCGCGGCCCGAGGACGGTTACCACCTCAGCGCCGACCTCGCGGATCGTACGATCGACTACCTCGCCGACCTGCGCGCCGTCGATCCCGACGGACCGTTCTTCTGCTATCTCGCGACGGGCGCATGCCACTCGCCGCATCACGCGCCGCCCGAGTGGATCGACCGGTATCGCGGTCGCTTCGATCTCGGTTGGGACGCGTGGCGAGAAAAGGTGTTCGCCCGCCAGCTCGCGGAGGGCATCGTGCCGCCCGGCACGCAACTGTCGCCGCGCCCGCACTGGGTGCCGGCGTGGGACACGGTGCAGCCCGTGGATCAGGCCGTCGCGGCCCGCTTCATGGAGTGCTTCGCCGCGTACTTGTCCTACACCGACGCGCAGATCGGGCGCGTCCTCGACTTCCTCGAGACGACCGGCGACCTCGCGAACACCGTCGTCATCGCCGTGTCCGACAACGGGGCCAGCGCCGAGGGTGGCGTGCGGGGCTCGATCAACGACGCGCGGCTCATGAACGGCGACCCGGCCGGTCGCCGCGAGCTGCGCGCGCGCATCGACGAGATCGGAGGCCCCACCGCCCACAACAACTACCCGTGGGGTTGGACGATGGCGGGCAACACGCCGTTCAAGCGCTGGAAGCGAGAAGTGCACGAAGGGGGCGTCGCCGACCCGTGCATCATCCGCCTGCCGGACCGCTTCGCCACCGGTGCACGCGGCACCGTGCGCCGCCAGTTCGCGCACGCGGTCGACATCCTGCCGACGGTGCTGGAGCTGATCGGCATCGATCCACCCGGCGAGATCGACGGCGTCACGCAGTCGCGTATCGACGGCACGAGTTTCACGTACCTCGTCGACACTCCCGACGCGGCCGAGCGCCACGAGACGCAGTACTTCGAGATGCTGGGGTCGCGCGGCATCTACCACCGCGGCTGGAAAGCGGTCACGTTCCACGCGCTGGGTGCGATGTACGACGACGGTCTCGATGCGGACGCACCGTTCGACGACGACGTGTGGGAGCTCTACAACGTCGTCGACGACCCGTCCGAGGCGAACGACCTCGCGGCCGCGGAGCCGGACCGCCTCCGCACCATGATCGACCTGTGGTGGGAGGAAGCGCGCCGCAACGATGTGCTCCCGCTCGACAACAAGCCCCTCAATGCCATCTTGAACCCCCGGCCGAGCCGGATCCGCGACCGGGATCGCTACGTCTACCGGCCGGACACGTCACCCGTTCCCGAGCATGTTGCCGCGAACGTACGCAACCGCGCGCACACGATCACCGCGTATGTCGACGTCCCCGACGGGGTGACACCGTCCGGAACGCTCGTCGCGCTCGGGTCGGTGCTCGGGGGCTTCGCGCTGCAGCTCGTCGACGGCCGCCTGCGCTACGTGCACAACCGCTACGGCGCGGCGCGCGACGTGGTCGACGGCGACATCGCGATCACGCCCGGCCGGCACGAGCTGGCGTTCCGTTTCACGAAGACGGCCGAGCTCCGGGGACGGGGTGAGGTCGTCGTCGACGGGACGGTCGCCGGCACCGGCGAGATCCCGCACTTCACGCCGATGACGTTTTCCTACACGGGCGGCGGCTTGACGTGCGGCTACGAGGTCGGACCCGCGATCGGTGCCGGCTACGAGGCACCGTTTCGCGCCAACGTCGTCATCGACCGCGTGGTCATCGACGTCGGCGGCGACGCGCTCCTCGACGCGCACGCCCGCTACGACGCCATCATGGCCCAGCAATGACGTCCCCCTGACCCCACCCCGCCCCGCCCCGCCCCGGCGAACCTGCGTCAAATTTTCATGCGACGCATGGAACATCGACGCAAGTACGCGTGTGTGAGGGGCGTCTGTGAGTGTCAGCCCCCTTGCTCCTCCGCGCCCTGCAGATAGCGGTCGATCACGCGGTGCATGTGCAGGATGTTTCCCTCCTGACGCGGGTTCAGCCGGGCGCCGGGCCAGCCCGATGACCGCATCCCCCGTTGCACGTTGGCGAGGTTCTCGTAGTCCTGCTCGGTGATCTCGCCCCAGTCGCGATCGCGCCAGTGCTCGACGAATCGGGTCGGCCGCGGCCGGTGCACCTCGCCGCCGGGATCGGGCGTGCGCCACTCGAGCACCCACGTGTCCTTCACGCACCGGTCGGGATCCCGTCCGAGCGGTCGCACGCGGAACAGGATCGCGCTCCCCGGGTAGATCGGCCCGACGACGTTCGGGAAGCAGAACACGTCGTCGGCACTGGTCATCTGGTCGGCGGTCAGCCCCGAGACGTCGAAGCCGCGCGCGCCGAGCAGGTCCATGCGGCGCCGCTGGTAGGCCTCGAGCAGCGTCGTCCCCGCGGGCGGGCCGGACGCGCGCAACTCCTCGACCGCGGCCTGTTCCTCGCCCAGGAACGCTCCGCCCAGGCCCGCGACCATGCCGGCGAGGATCTCGCCCTCGTCGTATTGATCGGGCGCGAGACCGAGGCGCGGGCTCGGCCGCAGCTCACGGCGCGCGCCGGGAAGCCGTCCGTAGTGCGCGTGACGATCGAACTGCTCGTAGGCGATGCTCACGTCGTCGGTCCACGGCAGGATCTGCGCGTGCAATCCCTGCACGTGATAGCCCTCGTTGAACGCGTCGACGACGGCCTTCCAGTTCGCGTCGATGATCGTCGACAGCGACCCGCGCAACCGCGTCTCGTCGAGGTGGTACGGCGCGAGCAACGACGGCAGCGGATCGAGGAACTCGTCGAGGGGCTCGCAGTGCGGGTCGAGGTTCACGAACACGAACCCGCCCCAGGTATCGACCTGCACGGTGCGCAGCGACAGCTCGTCGGGGAGGTCGACGAACTCGTCGCGGTCGGGGACGCCGACGAGCCGGCCGTCGAGCGCGTAGCACCACCCGTGGTAGGCGCAGCGGAGCGTGTCGCGGGCGGCCGCGCCGCAGCCCTCGATGATCCGCCGGCCGCGGTGCAGGCACGCGTTGTGGAACGCGTGCAGCGCGCCGCCCGCGCCCCGCACGATCGCGATCGTCTCGTCGCCGATCGTGTACTCGACGAAGTCGCCCGGCGCCGGAAGCTCCTCCTCGCGGCACGCGATCTGCCAGACCCGGGGCCACAACCGCTCGTGCTCGAGATCGGCGAACGCGCGCGTCGTGTAGCGCTCCTTCGGCACGAAGCCGTCGGGCCGGACCAGGACGCGGTCGAGGTCGCTCATGTCAGAATCGGACTGTAGTGGCGCCGACGCCGGAAGGGATCCGTGGAGTTCAATCTCGCCGACCTGTTCGAGTGCGTGGCCGAGACCGTTCCCGACCGCGTGGCCGTGGTGTGCGGGGCGACGCGCCGCACGTACCGCGAGCTCGACGAGCGCGCGACGCGCCTGGCGCACCTGCTGGCCGACCGGGGCGCGGGCCCGGGCGAGCACGTGGCGTGCTATCTCGGCAACTCGGCCGAGCACCTCGAGACGATGCTGGCGTGCTACAAGCTGCGCGCCGTTCCGGTAAACGTGAACACGCGCTACGTCGACGACGAGCTCGCGTACTTGCTCGACGACGCCGACGCGGCCGGCGTGGTGTTCGATGGCGCGGTACGCGAGCGCGCCACGCGCGTTTCGCCCCGGTGCCGCAGCTGCCGCTTCACGATCGACGTCGACGCGCCCGACGTGACGACCGCGCTCGCGCACGGCCCCGCGGCGCGCGACTTCGGCGCGCGGTCACCCGACGATCGCTACGTGCTGTACACCGGGGGCACCACCGGGATGCCCAAGGGCGTGGTGTGGCGCCAGGAGGACATCTTCTTCGCGGCGCTGGGCGGCGGCAATCCCGGCGGGCCGCCGATCACGCAGCCGCACGAGATCGCGGCGTCGGTCGTCGACAACTCCGCGCAACGATTGCGTGCGTTCCTGCCCGCCGGGGACCGCGGTCCGGACCAGTTCGTCTCGCTCGCGCTGGGCCCGCTCATGCACGCGAGCGGCCAGTGGTCGGCGCTGGGCACGCTGATGGGCGGGGGCCGGGTCGTGCTCTACGACCGGCCGCACGTCGACATGACCGCCGTGCTCGACCTCGTGGAGCGCGAGCAGGTGAACGCGGTGAACCTCGTCGGCGACGCGAGCGCGCGACCTCTCCTCGACGCCCTGCGCGCGCATCCGGGCGGTTGGGACACCTCGTCGCTGCTGCTCCTCGGGTCGGGCGGCAGCATCTTGTCCGGCGACGCCAAGGACGCGCTGCTGCGCGAGCTCCCGTCGGTGCTCGCGATCGTCGAAGGCATCGGCTCGTCCGAGTCGCCCGCGCAAGCGGTAGCAGTGACTACCCGCGCGGGCGTCGCGGCGCCGTCGCGGTCGCTGACGTTCGCGGCCAAGGCCGAGACCATGGTCGTCGACGACGACCTGCGACCGATCCCGCGCGGCACGGATGCCGTCGGCCGGCTCGCCACCCGCGGTCGCGTGCCGATCGGTTACTACAAGGATCCGAACCGGAGCGCGCGTACCTTCGTCGAGATCGACGGGGTGCGCTGGTCGCTTCCCGGCGACATGGCGACGATCGACGCCGACGGTACGGTGCACCTGCTCGGGCGCGGCTCGTTGTGCATCAACAGCGGCGGCGAGAAGGTGTATCCCGAAGAGGTCGAAGCCGTGCTGAAGACGCACGCGAAGGTCGCCGACGCGGTGGTCGTCGGGGTGCCCGACACGCGCTTCGGAGAGCGCGTGGTCGCGATCGCGGCACCCACCGCGGGAGACGTGCCCGATCTCGCGACTCTGCAGGAGCACTGCCGCGCGCATCTCGCCGGCTACAAGGTGCCCCGCGCGCTGCACGTCGTCGACGAGATCCACCGGACACCCGCGGGCAAGGTCGACTACGCATGGGCGCGCTCGGTCGCGGGGGGCTGACCGGCGCGACCTGGACGTTACGGACGGTTCACGGCTCCTCGAACCAGTCCCACTCCCAGGGAGTGATCGTCTCGAACGGGCCGGCGAGCTCGGCGCCGCGCGCGAGCGGTGCGAGTAGCGGGGCGACGGCCAGGGGTTCGCCGTCGAGCCAAGCCATCGTGATCCGCCGTTCGCCGTCGGTGAACGCCCAGGCGCCCGCGACACCCGGCTGCGCGCAGACCTCGCCGAGGTCGGCCGGGGCGGCGGCCGCCGGACCCACGGCGACGTACACCCCGGTGTTCGGCCGGTACGGCACGGCCGCGGCCGACACGAGCACGCGCGGCGCGACCGCAGTGCGCTCCACCGGGAACGGGCCCGAAAGGTGCGCCCGGCGGTGGTGGTGGAAGCGGCCGACCGCGTAGAGGTCGCGGCCCAGCTGCATGAACTCGTCGAGCGTGCGCTCGACCGGCTCGGTGATCAGGTAGAGCGTCACGTAGTGGACCGGGGCGAGGAGCTCGCCGCTCGCGGCGCGCGCCGCGCGGCACGCGGGCGTCGAGACCCACCGCTGCCCGAACGCGATGCCGTCGAGCGGGAACTGCTCGGGCATGTGGTCGAGTTGGTGCCACTCGTTGTAGGAGCGGTGCTCGCGCGGATCCGTGATCTCGGTGAACGAGAAGAAGCCCACCTTGACCTTGTTCCGCACGTCGCTCACGGCGCTCACCT
>DATMUX010000055.1:0-28557 GCA_035563695.1 Acidimicrobiia bacterium | reverse complement strand
TCGCGCGCATTCTCGGCGACCTCATCGGCGCCGGCTACGGCGGAATGTTCGAGTTGGAGCTCATCGGCGACGCGATCGTCGCGGAGGGTTACGACGTTGCCGTGCCGCGCGCCGTACGCGCCCTCGATGCACTGCTCGAGGGACTCGGCGTCTAGGGAGACGGCGCGTACGGTACTCGTCAGACGGGCGGTCCGAAGCGGCGTATGGGGCCGCGTGGGCGGCGCTCGATCTGCCGCCCCTCGATGGCGGCGACGGCCTCGAAGTAGCGCTCGGGCCAGTCGACGACGGTGCCGCCCTGCACGAGGAGTTGCACGACCCACGCGCGTGCGACCGGCCGGCCCGTCTCCAATTCGACGATGCGCTGCTCGAGCACGGCGTTCTTGCCCTCGCGCCGCACGTACTTCATCCCGCCGGCGAAGCGTTCACCCGGCAGGCCTTCGCTCTCGTACTGCACGTGCAGCTCACGCGCGGCGATCACGTAACCCTGCGCCACGATCTCGCCGGACCACCAATCACCGACACGGCCGTGCACGTACGCGATGCGCATGTCGTTGAACCACCGCACGATCGCCGCGTTGTTGGCATGGCCCTGTCTATCGAAATCGTCGGCGCGCGACTCCACCGTCTCGACGAAGCGGTAACCGTCGGCCGCGAGCGTGCGCGCGCCGGCGGACGTCATGCCCACATGAACGCACCACCGTCGGCCATGAAGGTGTGGCCGGTGAGATAACGACACGCGTCCGAGCACAAGAACCACGCGATCGGGCCGATGTCGAGCTCGGGATCACCCTGGCGCTTCATCGGGCAGTTCTCGATGAAGATCCGGTAGCCCTCGCTCTGCTTCCCGGCTTCGCCGTGGTGCGTGGCGGCAGCCGGGGCAATCGCGTTCACCACGATGCCGTCGATCGCCCATTCCCGCGCCGCCGTGCGCGTCAACGCGCGGATCGCCTCCTTCGAGGCGTTGTAGGCCGCGAATCCCGAACCGCCCGTGATCCCCATCGACGACGCGAAGTTGACGATGCGACCCCAGCCCTGCAACTTCATGTGCGGGTACACGGCTTGCATCGCCCACAGCGTGCCCTTGACCCCCGACGTGTAGAAGACGTCGACGTCGTCCTCGCTCACCTCGGCGACGGACGCGAGCGGCCGGAACGTCTGCGCGTTGTTGATGAGCCCGTCGACCCGTCCGAATCGATCGATCGTCTGCGCGACCATCGCCTCGATCTGCTCACGCTGTTGGATGTCGCACACGACACCGAGGTTCTCGACGCCGAGCGCGTCGAGCTCGGCGCACGCCTCGGTGAGGAGATGGGGCTTCCATTCGGCCACGACGACCCGGGCGCCGCCCCGGCCGAGGTGCAGCGCCACGCCCTTACCGACGCCCCGGCCCGCACCCGTGACGATGATCACCCGGTCGTCGACACCGTGCATCTCGCGCGCGTTCGCTGACATGCCCGTCACAGTACGTGGGGCGTAGCGTCGGCCGCATGACGCACGAGCTGCACGGAACGGTCCTGGTCACGGGGGGTGGAAGTGGTATCGGACGGGCGACGGCCCGGCGCTGCGCCCGCGAGGGAGCGGCGGTCGCCGTCGTCGACCTGCACGCTGACAACGCCGCGGAGACCGCCCGGCTCGTCACCGGCGACGGCGGCGTCGCGCGTGCGTTTGCATGCGATGTGGGCGACGAGCAGGCGGTGACGGCGGCCGTGGCCTCGGCCGGCCGGGAGCTCGGCCGCATCACGGGTGTGGTCACCGCGGCCGGGATCTTCCACGGACCCGACCTCCAGCCGGCGCATCAAGTCGCGGTCGACGATTTCCTGACCGTGCTGCGCGTCAACCTCGTCGGAACGTTCGCGGTGATCAAGCACGCGCTGCCGATGCTCGTCGACGGCGGCGGCGCGATCGTCACGATCGCATCGACGGCGGCGATCCGCGGCCATGGATTCGGCGCCGGTTACACCGCGAGCAAGGGCGGCGTCGACGCGTTGACGCGATTGATCGCCGTGCAATACGGAGCCGCGAACGTGCGCGCGAACTGCATCTGTCCCGGTGGCGTCGATACACCGATGACGGGCGGCGTGTTCGCGACCGACGAAGCGCAAGCACGCGCGAAGCGTCACGTTCCTCTCGGTCGCTACGCACAGCCGGAAGACATCGGTGACGTTGCGGTCTTCCTGCTGAGTGACGATGCGCGCTATATCTCGGGTCAGACCTTTCCGGTCGAAGGCGGCGCAACAATCGCGTAAGCGACACGCCTTGACCGAGATTTTTCCGATGCGTGTGCATTGCGCCTGAGCAGGAACTTCTTGCGTCCGGTACGACGATTGCCACGAAGCGTGAAATACAGAGCTTCACCATGGGCCCCGAGGTTGATTAGGTTCATGACTCATGCGCCGGCAGTCTCACCGTCCGGTGAGCGTGAGGCGCAGCGTCGGTGTGGCGGAGCACCGCAAGGCAAGGCTCCGTGTGCATGCCGGGCAGCTGCGAGCAAACGTGCTCCGCTTCGTCGCGGTTGCGACGATCGGCGCGCTCGGTCTCGTTCCCGCGACGAGCGCGCACGCGGCGAGCGCCGGCGAGCGCGTCGCCGCGACCCGGCAGGCGATCGAGCAGGCCGCCGAACGCTGGTTCGCAGCACAGAACGAAGCGGCCAGCATCGACGCGCAGATCGCCGACATCGAGCATCGCCTCGCCGACGCCCAAGCACGCGTCGCGGCGGCACGCAAGCTCGCGACGGCACGCGCCATCACGCTCTACAAGACGAACGACATGAGCTTCGCATCGGTGCTCGGAAACGATGCGCTCGACGCGGCCCGCCGCGCCGAGCTCGCCAACCAGGCCAACGCGATCAGTCAAGACGCGATCAACGGCCTGACCTCGGCGATCGACGATCTGAAGGAGCAGCGCCGCGATCTCGAAGCGCAACGCGCGCAACAGCGCGAGATCTTGCGCGAGGTCGCGAGTGTCCGCGCGTCGCTCGATGCGCAGCTCGGTCAAGCGCGCGCGCAGGCTCGCCGCGAGGCGGAAGCGGCGCTCGGCGCCGCTCGGGGAAACGCGGCACGCGTGCGCGCAACCGCCCGTCTCGCGGCATTGCGCATTCCCTACGTCGCGGCACCCGTTGCCGCGCCGACGAGCCCCGACCCCGCGCCCGCGATCTCCGCGCCGACCCCGGACCCTGCACCCGCAGCCGGCGGCGGGGTCAGCCCGCATCACGACGACCCGTTCCTGGTGTGCACGCGAGCGCGCGAGAGCAACGGCATCTACACGGCGGTCAGCCCGTCGGGCTACTACGGCGCGTACCAGTTCCTGCCCTCGACCTGGGACACCACCGCGGTGCACGCCGGTCGCGGAGATCTCGTCGGGGTGCTTCCGTCGCGCGCGTCGGAGTACGACCAGGACGAGATGGCCTGGGTGTTGTACCAGTGGCAGGGCAAGGGCCCCTGGGGCGGCCGCTGCTGACCCTCCCCTCGACGCACATTGCGTGAAGAAACCACCGCCCGGGTGGTTGTGTCACGCAAGTTCGCGAGGGGGGTGGGGTCAGGCGCCGATGAGCTCGACGAGGACGCCGTCGGGGTCCACGACCGTCGCCATCGCCACGGGGCCGGCGGGGCCGGGCACGGTGATGCGCCGCGGCGGTCCGCCGAGACCGAGCGTCTCGAGGCGGCGCAACACCGGCTCGATGTCGACGTAGATCGACAGGAGCAAGAAGCCTTCTCGCGGTGATCCGGCCTCGCGGTCGCGCGGGCGCGCGCCGTCGGCGAACTGCACGAGCTCGACGATGCCGGCGTCGGCGTGGCCGGGATCGCCGAGGAAGATCGATCGCAGCTGGTCGGTACTCGCGCGGAACAACGTACGCCAGTCGCCGTCGAACGCCTGATCCATGATCACGGTCAGACCGATGCCGTCGCGCCAGAAGCGCAACGATGCATCGACATCGCGCACGACGATCGCGCTGTGGTGCACGCGGGCGCTCATCCGGCGCTCCCTCCGGGTTGCTCGAGCGGATCGATGGGACTGTGCAGCGATACGCCACCGTCGGCCGCAACGATCTGACCCGTGACCCAGTCGAGCGATGCCAGCGCGACGACCGCCTGCGCGACATCGTCGGCCCGGCCCACGCGCCCGAGCGCGGCACGGCGGGCGACGCGCTCGCGGTAGCCCGGGAGGCGATCCGTCGCGGCGAACATCGGCGTCTCGGTCGTTCCCGGAGCAACCGCGTTCACACGGATGCGGTGGGGACCGAGCTCGCGGGCCGCCGATCGCACCAGCTGCGCGAGCGCCGCCTTCGACACCGAGTAGTGCGCCATCGAGCGTTCCGTGAGAAAGCCCGAGATGCTCGTGATCGCCACGATCGCGCCGCCCCGTGCGGACGCCATGACCCGCGCGCACTCGCGCAGGCACACGAACGCGCCTCGCAGGTTGACTCGCACCACGCGGTCCCATTCGTCGGTGGTGAGCTCGAGCAGAGGCGCGCTCCCGCCGACACCCGCGCTCAACACCGCGACGTCGAGACCTCCGAGCTGCGCGACCGCGTCGCGCACACCTTCGACAACGGCCGGCTCGTCGCCGACGTCGACGATGCACGACACGTCGGCCGCCGGCGCGGCGGCGACGTCGAGAACTCCGACCCGGGCTCCGGCCGCCTGCAGCCGCGCGACGCACGCCGCGCCGATGCCGCTCGCGCCGCCCGTGACGATCGCACACGTGCCTTGCAACTCCATGGGCGCAGGAACCTACCCCGTTCGCCGAACGAGTCCCATAGCCGTTCGGAACAACGGCCCGATGGGCCGGGATGTCGCTCCGCCCGGCCGCGACGCGCCAGGATGGGAGCCATGAGCGCACCACTGATCGTGGGTGTCCCGCGCGAGGTCAAGACCGACGAACACCGCGTCGCGATCACGCCCGACGGGGTGCTCGAGATGCACCACCGCGGCGTCGAGGTGCTCGTGCAACGCGACGCCGGCGTCGATTCCGGCATCACCGACGACGACTACCGCGCCGCCGGAGCGCGCATCGTCGAGCGCGCCGACGACGCGTGGGGCGCCGGCCTCGTCCTGAAAGTGAAGGAGCCGCAAGCGTCGGAGCTCGGCTTCCTCCGGTCCGACCTCGTGCTCTTCACGTATCTGCATCTCGCCGCGTACCCGGACCTCGGGCGCGCGCTCATCGACACGGGGACGACCGCCATCGCGTACGAGACGGTGCAACTCGCGAACGGCCAGCTCCCGCTGCTCGCGCCGATGAGCGAGGTCGCCGGGCGCATGGCTCCCCAGGTCGGCGCGCACTTCCTCGAACGCCGCCAAGGCGGGCGCGGGGTGCTCCTCGGCGGCGCTCCCGGTGTGCGGCCCGCGCGGGTCGTCGTGCTCGGCGCGGGCAACGTCGGCTGGAATGCGGCGTGGATCGCGCAGGGCATGGAAGCCGAGGTGCTGCTGCTCGACAAGAACCTCGACCGTCTCCGCTGGGTCGATCAGATCCACAAGGGCCGCATCCAGACCCTCGCGAGCAACCTCGCCGCCGTCGCGCGCGCGGTACACGACGCCGATCTCGTGATCGGCGCGGTGCTCGTACCCGGTGGACGCGCGCCCGTGCTCGTCTCCGACGAGATGGTGGCGTCGATGCGTCCGGGCGCGGTCGTCGTCGACTGCGCGATCGACCAGGGCGGCAGCATCGAGGGCATCCACGAGACGACGCACAGCGATCCGGTGTTCGTCCGGCACGGCGTGCTCCACTACGCCGTGGGCAACGTTCCCGGCGCGGTGCCCAACACGAGCACGTACGCGCTGACGAACGCGACCCTGCCCTACGCCGTCGAGCTCGCGACGCGGGGGACGACCGTCGCGACGCGCGCCGACGCGGCCCTCGCCGCGGGCGTGAACACCATGGGGGGCGCGATCACGAATGGCGCCGTCGCCGAGGCACTGGGTGTCGACCCCGCGCCGCTCGCCGACGTATTGGGTTCAGTGTGACGTCTTCTCGCCGCCGTCGGACTTCGCGAAGTCGGGCAGCGACTCGAGCGCCCGCTTCGGGGCCTTGACCGCGTCACGGTTCGCCTGCTGCAACTGAGCGAAGATCTCCTCGCGGTGCACGTCGATCGACCGTGGTGCCTTGATCCCCAGGCGAACCTGGTCGCCGCGCACCTCGAGCACGGTTACGACGATCTCGTGCCCGATCA
The DNA here is from genome assembly GCA_035563695.1 of Acidimicrobiia bacterium. Lineage (GTDB taxonomy): Bacteria > Actinomycetota > Acidimicrobiia > IMCC26256 > PALSA-610 > DATMUX01. The sequence continues at coordinate 22,391 of DATMUX010000055.1, read as the reverse complement.
TGATGCTCTGGTTGGCACGTCGCGTCAGCACGAGCACGGGGTCCTCCCTCCGTGGCGGTCGCTACCGTCAGGCGCCGGTCGGGCGAAGCATACGCATTTGCGCGGGCGCGTGCGTGCTTGATCCGAAATTCGCGCGATCTCCGCGAGCGAGCTTCAGCTCGCGATCGCCAGCGGGGCCCGAACGCTGTAGCCCGCGCTCGGCAACACCACTTGCGCGGCTTCGTGCGTGAAGCGATTGACGACGATCGGACCCAGAAGGTTCAACGTCGACTCTTCGGCCTTGTCGCGGAGCGTGACCACCGCGAACACGACGGCATCGTCGGGTCGAGCCAGCGCGAGCCGCTCCGCACTGGCGGTGTCGAGCTCGAACTCGTACTCGGGATAGAACACCCACGGTGGTACGACGACGAACCCGACGTCGGGATCGTCGCTCGACGCCAGCAGCATGAACGGGCTCCCGGCCGGGCCCCACGGCGACAGCTCGAAGCGGTGCGCGTTCGGGAAACCGGGGAGACCGGCGGGGAACGTGATCTCCACGAGATCCGTCGCGGTGTGCGTCTCGAGCATCTTGACCTACCGGAGGAAGTCGGCGAGTGAGGGTTGGATGGCCTTCGCGGTCGCCTCGAGCGCGGCCTGGTAGGCGATCTGCTGGGCCTGGAGTTGCATCATCACCTGGGCGATGTCCGCGTCCTCGATGTTCGACAGGTTCTGTTTCATCGTCACGGCATCCGAACTGTTTTGGGTCTGCATGGCGGAAACTCGCTGGAATCGCGCCCCGACCTCGGCGAGCTGGTTCTGCACCTGCGTGGTCTGGGTGTTCAGGGTCCCCTGCAAGGTGGTGAGCTGCGACGGATCACTACGTACCGCGGCCGAGATCTGCGCGAGGGTCGTGAACAGGTCGTTTCCGGGCGTTCCGAACACCGCGTCGCCGTTGACGTTCACCTGGACCCGCTGGCCCGGCGAGATGTTGCGCTCGACGGGCGCCGAGATCCCCACGTAGTTGCCGTTCGTGTCGTAGGCAACGTTGCCGGCGGCCGTGCCCGCGAACACCGGGCGGCCCGCGTACTGCGTATTGGCGATGCTGATCATGGTGGATCGGATCGCATCGATCTCGGCGGCGATGCCGGCGCGTGCGTTCGAATCGGTCGAGGCGTTCGCCGCCTGCACCACGAGCGTGTTGACTCGCTGGAGCTGGCTGACGGCCGAGGTGAGCGCGTTGTCGGCCGTTCCCAGCCACGCCGAGGCATCACCGATGTTCGTGGCGTATTGCGTGTTGCGATTGATGCCCGCGTGGAGCTGCATGGCGGAGACCACGTCGGCGGGCGCGTCCGACGGCTTGCGCAGCCGCTTGAGCGTGGCTGCTTGGTCCTGGAGGTCGGTGAGCTTCGCGAACACGCTCTGCAGATCGCTGAGCGAGTTCGACATGAGCAGCGAGTTCGGCATGCGGAAGTCGGACGAGGGCATCGCTCACTCCTCCGCAATCACACCGTGACGCCGGTGTGGTTGATCAACGTGTCGAGCATCGTGTCGATGACGGTCATGAACCGGGCCGCGGCGTCGTACGCATGCTGGAACTGGACGAGGTTCGTCATCTCCTCGTCGATGCTCACCCCCGACTGCTGCGTGCGTGCGTCGTCGAGGTTCTTCGTGGCCGCGTCCTGGATCTGGCTGCGTTGCTGCGCGGTCTGCGTGTCGACCCCGAGCTGCACGATCAGCTGCCGGTACGCGGAGTCGGCCCCGCTCGTCGATTGCGAGAGCTCGGCCAGGTTCAACGCGTTCGAGCCGTCGAGCGGGCCACCACCCGCGAACCCCGCGGCGACCGCGGCGGGGTTGCCCGCGACGTCGGGCGACACCGCGAGCGACGCGGCATCGGTTCCGGTGAAGAACGCCCGGCCGCCGATGCCGTCGGAGCCGACGGGCGTGGTGCCGAACAGCGTCGAGAACCCCGGGTCGTTCCCGTTCGCCTTGATCTGGAGCGTGTGGCCCGCGGCCGGCGTGAGGCTGACCGCGAGGGGGCTGCCCGAGCCGCCGGTGACGGTCACCGTCGCGTTGCCCGCACCGGCCGCGGCGTCGACCGCGGCCTGCAGGCTCGACTGGAGCGCGGCGGCACCGCCCGCCCCCGACCAGTCGGCGCCTGCGATCGTCGCGGTGGTGAAGCCCCCGCCGTCGAGCGAGAGCTGGAAATCGAGACTCGGGGTCGCGCTCTGGTCCTGCGCGCTCGCCGGGATCGACCCCGAGACGGGACCGTGGAGCTGGTTCACCTGGTCGCGCAGCGTCGTGGCGACGGCGTCGAGCCTGGCGAGGTACCCCGGGATCGTGGCGTTGATCGCGGTGAGCTCGCCCCCGGCCTTCCCGGAGCTGACCTGCGCCGCCGAGTTGTCGGTCGACCAGCGCAGCACGGTGCTCGGCCCGGAGCTGTCGACGACGAGCGAGGTGGCGCGGTCCTGTTGCACCAGCGCGGTACCGCCGATCACGACGTCGACCTGGTTGAACTCGCTCGAGCGGATCGACGCGCCGGACGCCTCCGCGAGCTTGTTGGCGAGCAGGTCACGCTGATCCTGGAGGTCGCTGACCGGCAGGCCGGCGATCGTGTTCGCCTTGATGGCCTTGTTCAGTTGCGCCAGCGATTGCGCCATCGAGTTGATGCTCGCGACGGTGGCGCCGAGCTCGCTCGACGTGTCGGTCCTCAGCTGCGTGAGCTTCTGGCTGGTCGAGTTGAAGCTCGTCGCCAGCGTGCCCGCTTGCTCCAGGAGCTGCGTGCGCGCCGCGGTGTTGCCGGGGTCGTTCGCGACCGAGTCGAACGCCGACCAGAACGCCGACAGCTGGCTCTGGATGCCCGTATCCGACGGCTCGTTGAACAGCTGCTGGACGTTGTTCATCGTCGTCGAGGCCTGGTCGAGGCTCGCCATCGATCCGTGCTCGAGCGCGGCGCGGATCTCCATGAACTGATCCCGGAAGCGCGTGACCGAGTCGACCTTCACGCCGCCGCCGTAACCCGTGTACGTCGAGTACAGCGCCGGGACTGCCGGCGCGCCGATGTTCACGAGATTGACGGCCTGGCGCGAGTACCCCGGGGTGTTCGCGTTCGCGACGTTCTGCGCCGCGACCTCGACGCCGCGCCGCTGGGCTTCGAGCGCCGTCAGCGCCAGACGGAGCCCGGAGAAGTCCGACATCTCAAATCGCCTCGTCCACGATCCGCAGCGCGAGCGAGCGGTCGGGTAGCGAACCCCGCGCGTCGTATGCCTCGATGTCGATCTCGCCGATCGCGACGAGCGCGTCGCGCGCGGCTTGGTTGCCCCGCTGCAGCAGCTCCCGGTTCGACTTCGTGATCGCGTCGATCTCTTGCGCGAGTGCGAGCAGGGCGCGGCGGTGTTCGGCGAAGATGCCGTCCCACGGCGCGGAGGTGAGGGCCGCGAGCTCGCGCAACGTCGGCGCACCCGACAGCCCGAGCTCGCGCCCGGCCTCGGCCACTTGCATGGCGCGCTCCAGCTCGATGCGCTTGATCTCGCCGAGCACGCTTTCGACCTCGCGGGTCGCGTGCGCGAGCCAGCGAGTCCGGCCGGCCGCGAGCACGAGCTGCTCCTCCTCGAGCTTGAACACGAGGAGCTCGAGCAGTTGTCGCTCGCGCCACAGGATGTTCGACACGTCGCTGAGTGCCATGCTCCGACCTCGAGAGCTCGCCGTCAGTGCCCATTCCATCGGCGGGAATCAGGCCGCGGATGAAGGAACTGGACGAGTCAGGAGTCACACGCCGCACAGGAGGCAGGAAAGCGCTCCACGGCCGGTCAATGACCGGGAAGTTCCCTCGGAGGGCAGTTTCGGGTCAATGACCTCAGCGGAGGAGGCCGAGCGAGACGGCGCGGCCGAGGGCCTCGTTGCGGTTCGAGACGTCGAGCTTCCCGTAGATCCGCACGAGGTGTGACTTCACGGTGGCGAGCGTCACCGACAGTGCGCTCGCGATCTCACGATTCGAGCGGCCTTCCGCCAGCAACACCAGTACCTCGCGTTCACGCGACGTCAGGGAGGTGTCTGCGAGCTCGCCCAACGGCGGCGGTTTCACTGCACCGGCGAGCGCGGGATGCAGCGCGGGCGCGACGTGCTGCGCGCCCTTGCGCGCGTCGCCCAGGGCGTAGCCCAGCTCCTCCGGATCGGTGCTGCGCAACGCGATCGCCGCGACGCCGAGGGCCAGCAGGTACGGGACGAGGTGCTCGTGGGCGGGCGGCAACAGCACGACGATCCTCGGCTGCGGCCGGAGATGCGCGAGCCGCCGGACGGCGTCGGGGACCGACAGGTCGGCGGGCGCGCCGAGCACGACGATCTCGGGGTGGTCGACGGTCGCGAGGCTCACGGCCTCCCGGGCCGAGCGGGTCGCGGCCGTCACCTCGAGGCCTTGCGCGGCGCAGACCGCGCTGATGCCCGCGCGTACGAGCGCCAGCTCGTCGATGACGACGACTTCGCCGGTTTCGGGAATTTCTCGCGCCATTTCTCGCGCGGATGCGTGGCCCGTTCCGTCCACGGCGTGCCTCCCAACCCGTCCTGACCGGCTGATACTACCTTCCGCGCGCACAAACCACGCGAAGCATCAGGAACTTTCCACCCTCCGGTTGATCAAGCGCGCGCGGTTCCGCCGTCGAAGCATCCTCCCGACATCAACCACGGATTCCACAGAGCCTGTGGATAATCCTGCGGAATACGGGGGGCAGGCTGTGAAGCCGAAACAACCAGCACACATCGACATCCAACGAGCGGAGTACGAGGACCAGCTCGTCCGCAAGCATCTGCCGCTCGTGCAGTACGTGGTCTCGGAGGTCGCCCACCGGGTGCCCAGCCACGTCAGCCGCAGCGACCTCGTCTCGGCGGGCATGCTCGGCCTGGCGCAGGCTGCGCGCAGCTACGACCCCGAGCGCGGGATCGCCTTCGACCGCTTCGCCTCGACCCGCATTCGGGGCGCGCTGCTCGACGAGCTCCGCGGCCGGGACTGGGCCAGCCGTTCGGTGCGGGCGCGGGCACGCAGCTTGCAGGCCGCGAACGAGGAGCTGACGAACCGGCTCGGCCGCGCGCCGACACCCGACGAGGTCGCGACCATGCTCGACGTACCGACCGAGACGGTGCACAAGCTCGTCGACGACGTTCACCGCGCCACGGTGCTCAACTACGACTCGCTCGTCCTCGAAGGCGACGCGGAATCGTTCATCGCCGGCGACGACGCCGGGCCGGAGGACACGATCCTCGACCGCGAGCGCAAGGCGTATCTCATCGACGCCGTGCACGCGTTGCCCGAACGCCTGCAGCGCGTCGTGATCGGCTACTTCTTCGAGGAACGCTCGATGCAGGAGCTCGCCGACGAGCTCGGCGTGAGCGAGTCGCGCATCTCACAGCTCCGGGCCGAGGCGTTGCTGCTCCTGAAGGACGGCATCAACTCGCAGCTCGAGCCCGAAGCCGTCGCCGAGGAGGCCCGGCCGAACGGCCGCGTCGCTCGCCGCAAGGCCGCGTATTACGCGGCGGTCGCGTCCGGATCGACGGCGCGCGAGCGGGTCGGGGAACGCCCGATCGAGACCACCGAGATCGTCACCCGGGAGAGCGCGCGCCCGGCGGTCATCGGCGTCGCCGGCCGCTGAGATCATTTCGCCGAAATCCCTCAGGTAGGCATTACAACGGCCGACCAGGACCGGTTCCACCGGCCTGGTCGGCCGTTGTGGTTCTGAGCGGGAAGCACTGAGCCCGAGCGGCTCACAGAGCGGGAAGCACTGAGGCCGAGCGGCTCACAGAGCGGGAAGCACTGAGCCCGAGCGGCTCACAGAGCGGGAAGCACTGAGCCCGAGCGGCTCACAGAGCGGGAAGACTGAGCCCGAGCGGCTCACAGAGCGGGAAGCATTGAGAAGCCCAGGGAGCTGGGCGTGCAGTTCATCGTGATCACGAACGGTGCGGGGCGCGTCGCCGAAGTCGCGGCCCGGTTCACCCTCGACGGGATGCCCGGCAAGCAGATGGCGATCGACGCCGACCTCAACGCCGGCATCATCGACGAGAACGAGGCCAAGCGCCGCCGCCGCGAGATCGGCGAGGAAGCCGACTTCTACGGCGCGATGGACGGCGCCTCCAAGTTCGTGAAGGGCGACGCCATCGCCGCCATCGTCATCGTCGCGATCAACTTGATCGGCGGCTTCGCCGTCGGCGTGCTGCAGAAACACATGTCGTTCGGCGACGCGGTCAAGACGTACAGCTTGCTCAGCGTCGGTGACGGCCTCGTCGCCCAGATCCCCGCGCTGTTGATCTCATTGGCATCGGGTCTGATCGTGACCCGCGCCGCGACCGAGAGCGACCTCGGCACCGACTTGTTGCACCAGTTCACGCGCCACAAGCGAACGCTGCAGCTCGCCGGCGGCGCGCTGTGCGTCGTCGCGATCGTTCCCGGGTTGCCGAAGGTCCCGTTCCTGTTCGTCGGCGGGGCGCTGTTGCTGATGTCGACCCGCCTGCCGTCCGACGCGGAAGTCGCGGCGCGGGAGGCGCTCGCCGCGCCGGCGGCGGCCGAGCCCGCGCCGCCGTCAGCCGACTCGCCCGAGCGGCTCGCGGGCGAGATGCGCGTCGAGCCCCTGGAGCTCGAGATCGCGTACGACCTCATCGATCTCGTCGACGCGGCCAAGGGCGGCGACCTGCTCGACCGCGTGCGCGCGTTGCGCCGCAAGCTCGCGCTCGAGCTCGGCGTGGTCATCCCGCTGGTCCGGACGCGCGACAACCTCGAGCTGCCGCAGAGCACCTACTCCATCCGCGTCAACGGCGTCGACGTGGGCCGCAGCGAGGCGCCGCCCGGGCACGTGCTCGTGCTCGGCGACGACGCGGGCGCGCTGCCCGGCATCTCGACCCGCGAACCCGTCTTCGGCCTTCCCGCCACGTGGGTGCCGACCGAGTTCCGCCACCAGGCCGAGATCACGGGCGCGACCGTCGTCGATCGCGCATCGGTGATCACCACGCACCTGGCCGAGGTCGTGCGCCGCAACGCCGGGCGGCTCCTCAGCCGCCAGGACGTCAAGATGCTCGTCGACGTCGTGAAGCAGAGCGATCCGGTGGTCATCGACGAGTTGAACGCCGCCAGCGTGACGACCGGCGAGATCCAGCGCGTGTTGCAGCTGCTGCTCGACGAGGGCGTCGGGATCCGCGACCTGGTGCGCATCTTCGAGGTGATCTCCGAGCGCTCGCGGGTAACCAAGGATCCCGAAGTGATCGTCGAAGCGGTGCGCACCGCGATCGGTCCGGCCATCTCGGCGTCGTACGCCAAGAGCGGCAAGCTGCCCGTGATCACGCTCGACCCGCTCGTCGAGCACGCCCTCGCCGAGACGCTGCGCGCCGGCGACCACGGCAACTACCTCGCGATCGATCCGCAGACGGCGGAACAGCTCGCGCTCGCGGTAGCCCGCGAGGCGGAGGCGGCGGAGATGAAGGGCATCGAGCCGGTGCTCGTGTGCGCGACGCAGCTGCGACCGCCGCTGCGCCGCCTGTTGCACGCGGCCTCGCCTCGATTGCCGGTACTCGCATATTCGGAGCTCGGCACACAGCTCGAGCTCGAGACGTTGGGAGTGGTGAACCTTGGCCAGCCAGCTGCGGTTTGAGGGTGCGGAGCTCGAGGACGTCCTCGAGCGCGTACGCACCGAGGTGGGCCCGAACGCGCGCATCGTGGGCGCGAACCGGATTCGCAAGGGCGGCATCGGCGGCTTCTTCGCGCGCGAAGGCTTCGAGGTCGTGGTCGACGTCGTCGAAGCCGAAGCCGAACCGAAACCGATCGCGAAGCCGCGCTCCCGCTCGCCGCGCGCCCGCGTGCCCGCGTCGGTGCTCGATCTGGCCGACGACGTGAGCGAGAGCGAGCAGGAGCAGGTCATCGACCTGTCGGAGCCTTCGGTCTCCACCGAACGCGGCGACTTCGGCGCGATGCTCGAGCGGCTGAGCCGCGAGCTCGACGACGAGGAAGCGAGCTTCGAGCCGTTGCACTTCGGCGAGCCGGTCGCCCCGAACGAGCACTACCGCCGGGTCACGAGCGAGACGCCGCCGGCGGTCGAACCCGAACCCGAACCCGAACCCGCACCCGCACCCGCCCCGGTGGCCGCACCGGAAGCCGCCCCGGCGCCCGACCCGCGGTTGCTCGCGCTCGGCCTGCCCGCGGCGCTCGTGCCGTCGACCGCGGCCAGCGGCGACCTGCGCACCGCGCTCGTGCAGCGCCTCGCGCAACTTCCCGCGCCGCCCGCGCTGCCGCGTACGAGCGGCGTCGTGATCGCGGTCGTCGGGATCGGCACCGCGCCGATCGCACTCGCGCGCCGCCTCGCCGACGAGCTCGACCTCGACGCCGAGCACGTGATGCTCGCGACGCCCGAGGACATGAGCGACCTCTCCCACCCCGAGGAAGCGGAGGCGTTCCGGCGCAGCTGCCGGCGCCGCGCCGAGCCGACGATCGTCGCGTGCAGCACCGGCCCGGGACGGGCACAGCTCGGTTGGGCGCACCGCATCCTCGACCGGCTCGAGCCGACGATCACGTGGGCCGTGGTCGAGTCGTCGTGCAAGCCCGAAGACGTCGAGCACCGGATCGGGTTGCTCGGCGGCGTCGACGTGCTCGCGCTCACGGGCGTCGCCGACACGGTGAGCCCGGCCGCGGTGCTGGAGCTCGGCGTTGCGATCGGCCGTCTCGGCTCGAAGCCCGCGACCCCGGCCGCGTGGGCCGACTTGTTGATGGAGCGCCTCGAGCGATGAAGCGCCCGAGCGTCGACCCCACGTTCACGTTCGCGATCGCGCTCGTGCTGTCGCTCGTGTTGTGGTACCCGACGCTGCGCGCCACGATGGCGGGCAGCCTCGACATCACCGACGCGGGGATCCGTTACTTCATCGCGCTCGCGATCGCGTGGGGCGGAACGTACGGCGTGTCGGCATTGGTCGCGATGTACGCGAGCCAACCGCGCCGGCCGGCACCCCCTTCGCCGGGCGTACGGGCAGACGACGCGCCGCAACGCCGGCACGACGACGAGCCCGCGCCGCCCGCGGAGGAATCGGACATCAGCGCCGCGTAGGCGGCGGGACTTACGCGGCGGCGCCGCGCGCGCGCCGCGCCGCCTTCTGGCGGCGGCGGATCATCCGGTGGCGCTCGATGGCCGTGAGGCCGCCCCAGACGCCATCACTCGGACGCATCTCGAGCGCGTGCTCCAGGCAGTCCTCGCGCACGGGGCAGGCCGCGCAGATCGCCTTGGCCTCGGCGGCGGCGGCATCGCTGCTCGGGAAGAAGACGTCAGTGTCGGCGCCGCGACAGGCGGCGTCGGCGAACCAGTCGGTAGGGGTTTGGATGAGGGGAAGACGGGGCATAGCGGCCATTCCAACGCCGCCGGCCGCTCCGGCATTCCCGGCATCAACCCCCGGCGCCCGACCCTCCGCCGCCCCCGAAGCCGCCGAACCCGCCGCTCGCCCCGGCGGGCGTCGCGGTCAGGGAGGACGCCGTCACCGAGCCGTCACTGTTCTGCGTGCCGCGCACGACGACGGTCTCACCGGGAACAACGTCCTTCACCGTCGCCGCGTCGGTCTTCTGGAGCTGGGACGCGTCGGTGGTGACGACCTTCACGACGTTGCCGTTGCTGTCGGTCACGTAGATGTTCTTCCCGTCGACGAGCTTGACCGTGCCGACCGTCGCGCCGCCCAACCGGCCGGCGAACCCGCCGCCGCCCGAGCCCGAGGCGCCGGTGCCGCCCGTCCCGCGGGCGAAGGCCCGCGCGGCCGCGGTGGTCCCCGCGGCGCTCGTGGTGCTGCCGCGGTCCTCGTGCTTCTGCACGGCGACGCCGCCGAGGAACCCCAACGCCGCGAGCACGAGACCGCCGAGCACGAAGGTCAGCGTGTGCGCGCGCTTGCGCGGCCGCGGGCGGAACACGGGCTCGTCGTCGTCACCGTCGTACGGTGGGACGGGGATGCCCGCCGCGGGCGTCGGGCCCGATCCGGTGCCGGTGCCTTGGAGCTCGGATGTTGTCATGACGATCGCTCCTCGATCATTCGATCACTCGATCATTCGTGGCGAAGTGCTTCGATCGGACGCAGCGCGGCCGCGCGGTTCGCGGGATACAGGCCGAAGAACAGACCGACCGCGATCGCGACGCCGAACGCGAGCGCGACGGAGTAGGGCGCGACGACCGGCGTCACGCCGACGATCTTGACGCGACTCACGATCAAGCCCGCGATGACACCGATGATCCCGCCCATCACGCTGAGCAACACGGCCTCGACGAGGAACTGCCCCAGGATGTCGCCCCGGCGCGCGCCGATGGCCTTGCGGATGCCGATCTCACGCGTCCGCTCGGTGACCGTCACCAGCATGATGTTCATCACGCCGATGCCGCCGACGAGCAGCGAGATCGCGGCGACGGCGCCCAGCAGCACGGTGAACACGTGGTTCGTCGACCCCGCGGTCGAGAGCAACGTCGCCTGGTTCAGGACCTGGAAGTCGGCGTTCGACGGGTTGGTGATGTGGTGCGTGCCGAGCAGGACCGTCGTGACCTCGTCGGCCGCGGCCGACATCGCACCGCGCGACTTCGCCTCGATCGTGATATTCGACAGCGCGGCGTTCGCTCCCGCGAGCGTGTCCTGCACCGCGGTGATCGGAGTGATCACGATGTCGTCCTGGTCCTGGGCGCCGTTGCTGCCCTTCGGGGTCAGCACGCCGATCACGTGGTAGTCGATGCCGTTGAACTGGACGGTCGCGCCGACCGGATCCTGCGTGCCGAACAGATTCGTCACGACCGTCTGACCCAACAGCGCGACGCGGTTGCGGCTCGTGACGTCGTCGGCGGTGAACGCCGTGCCCTCGGCCACGGTGTAGTTGCGGATCGACAGGTAGTCGGACGTCGTACCGACGAACTGGCTCGGCGAGTACGTCGCGCCCGAGTACGTCGCAGTGACCGAGGAGCTGATCACCGGCGCGATGTACTTCACGTCGGGCGCCTGGGTCTTGTCGCTCAACGCGGTGACGTCCTTCATCGTGAGCTGCGAGACGGAGCTCTGCGTGCCGTTCGTCGCGCGCCCGCCGCCGAAGCCGCCGCCTCCTCCGAAGCCGCCACGCGTGCGGAACACGACGAGCGTGTTCGTGCCGAGACCCTCGATCTGTTTCTGCACCGCGACCGACGAGCCGTTGCCGACCGCGACGAGCACGATGACCGCGCCGACGCCGATGAGGATGCCGAGCATCGTGAGCGCCGAACGCAGACGGTTGCTCGCCAGCCCCTGCAGCGCGATCCGGGTGTTCTCGCGCAGGTTCACACCGCGCCCCGCATCGCCCGGAGCTCGTCGCTCACGATCTGTCCGTCGGAGAGCCTGATGACCCGCGACGCGCGCGCCGCGACGTCGGCTTCGTGCGTTATCAGCACGATCGTGCGGCCCGACCGGTGCAAACCGTCGAAGACGTCGAGCATCTCGCCGGTCGACCGGGTGTCGAGGTTGCCGGTCGGCTCGTCGGCGAGCACGATCGCCGGGTCGGTCACGATCGCACGTGCCACGGCGACCCGCTGCTGCTGGCCGCCCGACAGCTCCGACGGGTTGTGCAGCGCGCGGTCGCTGAGGCCGACGGCCGCGAGCGCGGCGCGGGCGCGTTCGGACCGCTCGCGCGGCTTCACGCCCGCGTACACCATCGGGAGCTCGACGTTGCGCTGCGCGTTCGTCCGCGGGATGAGGTTGAAGCTCTGGAACACGAATCCGATCAGCCGGTTGCGCACGGCCGCGAGGTCGGTGTCGTCGAGGCCGCTCACGTCGGTGCCGGCGAGCACGTAGCGACCGCGCGTCGGCAGGTCGAGGCAGCCGAGGATGTTCATCAGCGTGCTCTTGCCGCTGCCCGACGCGCCCATCACCGCGACGTACTCGCCCCGGAAGATCGCCAGGTTGACCTCGCGCAGCGCAACGACGGAGATCTCACCCGCGTCGTACCGCTTCTCGACGCGATCGAGCACGAGCAGCGGGCGGGCCATCTCAGCCGCCGCGCCCGCCGCCGGTGACCGTCCGGGTGCCGCCGCCGCCGATGCCACCGCCGCCGATCCCACCGCCGCCGCCGAAGAGGCGCGACAGGTTGCTGCCGCCCAGCTGGCTCGACACGCCGCTCAACGTGCTCGACGGCAACACGACCGTGTCACCGGCGTTGAGGCCCGACGTGATCTCGGTCGTCGTGTCGCCGCGGAGCCCGACGCCCACGGTCTTCGTGGTCTGTTGTTTGCCGTTGACGACGGTGACGGTCCCGGTCGAGCCGCTGCCGCGCACCGCGGCGCTCGGCACGTTCAACACACCCTCATGGCGCGCGACGGTCACGGTGACCGACGCGGTCATCCCGGGCTTCACACCGGGCGGGACCTGCGTGATGGCGACCGTGGCGTAGTAGGTGACCACGTTGCTCACCAGCGTCGAGTTCACGTCGACGTTCGCGACCACACCCGACGCCTGCACGCTGGGCAGCGCGTTGAACGACACCGTTGCGGGCTGGCCGGCCTTCAGCTTGGCCGCGTCGGTCTCGGCGAAGCCGGCCTTGACGCTCAACGCGCTCACGTTGGTGATCGTGAGGAACGCGCTGCTCGAACCGGACGAGCCGCTGCCCGACGAACCACTCCCCGACCCGCTCCCGGAGCTCGCACCCGAGGTGGTGCTGCTCTGGCTCGCGGAGATGCCGGAGCCGGAGACGGATTGGCCGGTCACGCCGTTGAGCGCCGACACGACCCCGTCGACCGGCGCGGTCAGCGTGAGGTAGCCCATCGACTGCGCCGCGCTCGTGTACTGCGACTGCGCCTGCGCGAGCGACGCCTGCGCGGCGGCGAGGTCGCCCGGCAGCAGCTGCTGCTTCGCAGTGTTCCCGGCCGCGGTCGAGTTGTACGAGTCGTTGGCGCCCGCGAGCTGGTTCTGTGCGTTCGTGATCGCCTGTTGATCCTTGTTGAGCCCGCTCGTCTGCGCGTTCTGCGCCTGGGTGAGCGCGCTCTGGTCCTGCGAGATCACCGTCGACGACGCCTTCGCGGCGGTGTCGGAGTTGAGCTTGTTCTGCGCGGTCGTTACGGCCGACTGCAACTGGGTCGCGTCGAGCGACGCCGTCTGCTGCGCGGCCGCGAGGTTCGACTGCGCGTTCGTGACCTGCTGCCCGGCCGACACCAGCGCGGCCGCGTCCTGCGCGCGTTGCGCGGGCGTCTCGACCTGCTCGACCTGCGAGAGGTGGGCGCGCGCCGACGCGAGGCCGGCCGTCGCCGATGCGAAGTTCGCGCTGGCGACCGTCGGGTCGAGGTGCGCGAGCGCCTGGCCCTTGGTGACGGTGTCACCGACCTGGACGTCGATGTCGCTCACGGTCCCGCTCGTCTGGAAGCCGACTGTGTACGTCTGGCCCGCCTGCACGTTGCCGCTCGCCTGCACGCTCGACAGCACCACGCCGCGGGACACGTTGGTGGTGCGAACCGTCGCAGCCGGCGCGCTCGGCGGCCCGGCGACGACGTACGCGATCACGCCCACGACGACGAGCGCGACCAGCAGGCCGACGTCGAGGACGCGGTTCGGTCGGGTGACGACGGTGGTGGCCATCTACGCGCTCGACGGCTTGGTCGTCGTGGTCGGACCGTTGCCGCCGTTCGGCAGCAGCGGCCGGCAGATCGTCATCGCGGACACGAACTTCGGGTCGTTGCGGTTGATACCGGCGAAGCCACCGTTGGCCGGCATCGTCACGCCGTGATCCGACAGGCAGCTGCGGAACGCCTGGAACGCGGAGCTGTTGAAGCTCCCGCCCGTCGGCAGCTGCGACCGGCACGCGTTCAGGGCGTTCTGCCACTTCGTCGGGTCGACGCCGGCCGGCGGGGTGTTGAACCGGTTGGCGAACCCGCCGCCACCGCCACCACCGCCGCTGAAGCTGTTCGGGGTCGAACCCTCCGAGCCGCCCGTACCGGGGGTCCGGTTGCGGTTGCGCTGGGGCAGGGTCACGCCGTGGTTCGCCATGCACGTCCGGAAGGCGCTCAGGCGCCCGCCCGGGCTCGACGCGTTCGAGCCGGCGGCGGTGCCGTTGTTGTTCGTGGTCGCGGCGGCGGAGTGGGAACCACCCCCGCACGCAGCCAACAGCAGCACCGCGGCCAGGCCGCCGGCGAGCAGGATCCAACGTTGTTTGCTCACATCACGCATAGACCCATTTGGCAGTTTGCACCTGGGAAGCCGCTGTGATGGGGATGCGAGTTCCGGGGGCGTTCCGTCGCGAATCCGCCAAGCTTCCGGAGCCCGGCCGGGGGTTGCGCCTCCCCGCCTACCGCCACTCGACGGGGTCACGCAGCCGGCGGGCCAGCACGAAGAGGCCGGCCGCGGCGAGGCCCGGGACGGCTGCCGCCGCGAACCGGGCCCAGCCGTCGACGAACACCGCGCCGAGGAGCGCCACGAGCACCAGCGTGCACGCGTTGAACACGCACAGGGTCGCCAGCACGAGCCGGGTCTGCACCGACACGTACCCGTGTTACGCCCGCGTCCGGCCCCGCGCAAGGCGCGCGCCGCATCGCGATGCCGCACTCTGACCAGGTTCACGGGGCGATCTTGATCTCCTCTTGCGCGGAGATGGCAGGCTGGCTCGGTGACCGATCCCGCCGCGCACATCCTTGTCGTCGAGGACGACCGCAGTGTTCGCGAGGCCGTCGAGCGCGCGCTGCGCCTCGAGGGCTACGACGTGTACACCGCGGTCGACGGCAACGATGCGCTGGTCCAGGTCGAGCGGCTCGCGCCCGATCTCATCGTGCTCGACGTGCTGATGCCGGGCACCGACGGCCTCGCCGTGTGCCGGATCCTGCGCGAGCGCCGGAACTTCACACCGATCCTCATGCTCACCGCCCGCCACGAGGTCGCCGACCGCGTCGCGGGACTCGACGCGGGCGCCGACGACTATCTCGTCAAGCCGTTCGCGCTCGATGAGCTGTTCGCGCGGGTGCGGGCACTGCTCCGGCGGACGAGCGTGACCGAGGGTGAAGAGGTCCTGCGCGTCGGCGATCTCACGCTCGACCCGGCGCGCCGCCAGGCCTGGCGCGCGTCGCGCGAGCTCGAGCTCACGAAGACCGAGTTCGATCTCCTCGAGCTCCTCCTGTTCAATGCCGGCGTCGTCGTCACGCGCGACACGATCTACGAACGGATCTGGGGCTACGACTTCGAGACGTCGTCGAAGTCGCTCGACGTGTACATCGGCTACCTGCGCCGAAAGACCGAAGCCAACGGCGAGAAGCGCCTCATCGAGACGGTGCGCGGCGTCGGCTACACGATCCGGACGTCGTGATCCGATGAGCCTGCGCATTCGCCTCGCCCTCGTCGTCGCGGTGACGTTCGCGATCGTCGTGGTCGGATGCGTGTATGCCGCGCACGTCAGCGCGAGCCGGGAGCTGCGCGCGCAGACCGACCGCTTCCTGCTCCAGCGCGCGAGCGATCCGCGCGTGCTCGGCGGCCACGACGCCCACGGACCAGGTCCGGGCGGTGGTCCCGACGGCAGTCAGGACGGGCGGCCGCTGTTCGAAGGCACGATCCCCGCGCTCGTCGAGCCCGACGCGATTGCGCAGTACCTCTCGGCCGACGGGACGGTCACGCAGTCGGTGAGCAGTCAGCCGCAGCTGCCGGTGAACGCGCACGACAAGGCGATCGCGGCGAACGGGGGCGCGGCCAACCTGCGCGACGTCTCGATCAACGGCACGCCGTACCGGATGGTCACGGCCCCGCTGCCGAACGGGGGCGCGGTGCAGGTCGCGCGCAGCCTGCAGGAGACCAACAACGTGCTCGGCACCCTCGACGTGCGCCTCCTCATCATCGCGGTGATCGGCACGATCCTCGCCGCCGGGCTCGCGTGGCTGATCGCGCGCAGCACCGTGCGGCCCGTCGAGCAGCTGACCGGTGCGGCCGAGCGCGTCGCCGCGACGCAGGACCTCCGCCACCGCATCGACATCGAGCGCAACGACGAGCTCGGCCGGCTCGCCTCGAGCTTCAACACGATGCTGGTCGCGCTGGGTTCGTCGCGCGAGCAGCAGCAGCGGCTCGTGATGGACGCGAGCCACGAGCTGCGCACGCCGCTGACCGCGCTGCGCACGAACATCGAGATGCTGCAGCGGGCGCCCGGTATCGACGACGCCGAACGCGCCGCGGTGCTCGCGGCCGCCAACACGGAGCTCGCCGAGCTCGGCGATCTCGTGGGGGAGCTCGTCGACCTCGCCACCGACGCGCGCGCCGAGGAGCCGCTCCAGCTCGTCGAGCTGGCCCCGCTCGTCGAGCGCGTCGTCGAGCGCGCCCGCCGGCGCTACGACGGGACGATCACGTTCACGTCGTACCAGCCGGTCGAGGTGAACGCCCGCGTGTCGGCGATCGATCGCGCCGTCACCAACCTCCTCGACAACGCGTGCAAGTTCAGCCCGGCCGGAGGCCTCGTCGAGGTCGAGGTCGACCGCACCCGGATCGAGGTCCGCGACCGCGGGCCGGGGATCGACGAGAGCGAACGGGCGCACGTCTTCGACCGCTTCTACCGCGCGCCCGAGGCGCGCACGACGCCGGGGTCGGGCCTCGGGTTGGCGATCGTGAAGCAGATCGTCGATCTCCACGGCGGGACCGTCGCCCTGGCCGCGCGCGACGGCGGCGGCACGGTCGCCCGCCTCGAGCTGCCGCCCGCCTGAGCAGCTCCCCGCGTGCCGCGCGGCGGCCACGGCCGCGGAGTTACATGGGGAGGTGGACGACCCGCGCGTCGAGCACGCGGCTGCGACCGCCGAAGACCTCCTGCGCACCGCCGCGAGCGGGACGACGCGCGGTGAGCGCCGCCGGGCGGCGCGGCTCGGCCGGCTGCTCGCCGATCCCGACGGGCGCGAGCTCCTGTTCGCGCTGACCGACGAGGTCTTGCGCGCGGGCGACCCGGAACGCGCCGTCGCGCGTCTGCGCGCCCTGCTACGGCCGGGAGCACCTTCGGCGCTCGGCGTGATCGATCGTGCGGGCCTGCGCCTCGCGGCGCTCGCCGGCCTCGCCACACCGCGGCTCGTCGACCGCGTGGTCGAGGAGCGCGTCCGGGCCGAGACGCGCGGCGTGATCCTGCCCGCGTCCGACCCCGCGTTCGCGCGGCACGTCGCGCGGCGGGCGCGGGCCGGCATCGAGCTCAACGTGAACGTGCTCGGCGAAGCGATCCTCGGCGACGGCGAGGCCGATGCCCGCCTCGACGCCGTGTGCGCGCGCCTGCGCCGGCCCGACGTGCGGTGTGTGTCGGTGAAGATCTCGGCGCTGTGCGCCAATCTCGACCAGGTCGCGTTCGACCTCTCGGTCGAGCGCATCAACGAGCGATTGCGGCGCCTCTACCGGGTCGCGCGGGAGCAGCGTCCGGCCAAGTTCGTGTACCTCGACATGGAGGAGTACCGCGACCTGCAGCTGACCGTCGCCTCGTTCCGCCAGGTGCTCGACGAGCCCGAGTTCCTCGATCTTCCCGCGGGCATCGCGCTGCAGGCGTACCTCCCCGACTCGCACGCGGTGCTCGACGAGCTGTGCACGTGGGCCGCGGCGCGACGCGCGCGCGGAGGCGCATGGATCAAGGTGCGGATCGTCAAGGGCGCGAACCTCGCGATGGAACACGTCGAGGCCGAGCTCGCCGGATGGGAAGCCGCGCCGTATGCGACGAAGGCCGATGTCGACGCCAGCTACAAGCGGATGGTCGACCGCGCGTTCGACGCGGCCGCCCGGCACGACCTGCGCGTCGGGGTCGCGAGCCACAACCTGTTCGACATCGCGTGGGCGCTCACCTTGCGCGACCACCGCGACCTCGCCGAAACCGTGGAGATCGAGATGCTCGAAGGCATGGCGCCCGCGCAGGCGCGCGCCGTGCGCGCCCGTGCCGGCTCGCTGCTCCTGTACACGCCCGTCGTGGCCGCGAGCGACTATGTCGCCGCCATCGCGTACCTGTCGCGCCGGCTCGACGAGAACGCCGCGCCCGAGAACTTCCTGCGCTCGCTGTTCACGATCACCCCGGGCGGACCAGAGTGGCGCAAGGAGCAGGCGAAGTTCGCGGCCTCGGTGCACGCGCGGGGGACCGTAGCCACCGCGGCGCGGCGCACGCAGGACCGGCGTACCGAGCAGCGTGTGTTCGATCCCGACGTTCCGTTCGCGAACGAGCCCGACACCGACTTCACCGCCGCGGCGAACCGCGAGTGGATCGCGGCTCACCTCGCGCGCGACCGGCCCGAACCGCTCCCCACGCCCGCGACCACCACCGACGCGATCGACGACGCGGTGGCGCGCGCCCGCACCGCGGCACGCGAGTGGGCCGCGACGTCGAGCGCCGAGCGCCGGGGGCTGCTGACGCGCGCCGCCGAGGTGATGGCCGCGAACCGCGGGCGCACGCTCGCGGTGATGGCGTACGAGACGGACAAGACCGTGCGCGAGGGCGATCCGGAGGTGTCCGAGGCGATCGACATGGCGCGCTGGGCCGCGGTAAGCACGCGCACGCTCGACGAGCTGGCGAGCGACGGCGTGCACGCCCACGCACGCGGCACGGTCGTCGTCGCCGCGCCGTGGAACTTCCCGTACGCGATCCCGGCCAACGGCGTGCTCGGCGCGCTCGCCGCGGGCAACGCCGCGATCCTCAAGCCCGCGCCCGAAGCCGTGGCCACCGCCGTCGAGCTCGTGCGGCACCTGCACGAGGCGGGGATCCCGCCCGGCGCGCTCCAGCTCGTCCGCACCCACGACGACGATGCCGGCCGCCACCTGATCACGCACGACGACGTCGACACGGTCGTGTTGACCGGCGCGTACGACACCGCACGGCTGTTCCAGTCGTGGAAGCCGCGGCTGCGCCTGATCGCGGAGACGAGCGGCAAGAACGCGCTCGTCGTCACCGGCGGCGCCGACATCGATCTCGCGATCAAGGATCTCGTGCGCTCCGCGTTCGGGCACGCCGGGCAGAAGTGCTCGGCCGCGAGCCTTGCGATCCTCGAAGCGGGCGTGTACGACGACGCGCGCGTCCTCGATCGCCTCGCGGACGCGGTGCGCAGCCTGCGCGTCGGACCGGCGCCCGATCTCGCGACGATGACCGGCCCGCTCGTGCGGCCCGCGGCCGACAAGCTGCAGCGCGCACTCACGCGGCTCGAGCCGGGCGAACGGTGGCTGGTCGAGCCCCGATGCCTCGACGCCGCCGGCACGCTCTGGTCGCCCGGGGTGAAGATCGGCGTGCGCCCCGGCTCGTTCTTCCACCTGACGGAGTGCTTCGGCCCGGTGCTCGGCGTCATGCGCGCCCGCGATCTCGACGACGCGCTCGCGCTGCAGAACGCGCCCGAGTTCGGGCTGACGGGCGGGCTGCACAGCCTCGACCCCGACGAGATCGCGCACTGGACCGAGCACGTGCAGGTGGGCAACGCGTACGTGAACCGGCACACGACGGGCGCGATCGTGCGCCGCCAGCCGTTCGGGGGGTGGAAGCACTCGGCGGTCGGTCCCGGCGCGAAGACGGGCGGTCCCGACGACATCCTGCGCTTCGTCCGGTTCGAGGGCCGCGCGCCGCACGACGTCCACGACTCGTTCCGGCAGTGGTGGCGCACGCGCTTCGCCCGCGCTCACGACGAATCGGGCCTGCACGCCGAGCGCAACGAGCTGCGCTACCGGCCGCTCCCGAAGGTGCTGCTGCGCGCGGGCGCAGCGACCGGGGAGCTCCAACAGGCGGCCGAGATCACGGGCACGGCCGTCGAGGTCACGTCGGATCCCGACGACGTGCTCGCAGCGCGCATCGCGCGCTCGGGCGCGGCGCGGCTGCGCGTGACCGCGCCCGTCTCCGCCGCGCTCGCGCGGGCGTGCAACGACGCGAACGTCGTGATCGACGACACCCCCGCGACCGGGCACGGCCGGGTCGAGCTGCCGCGCTGGCTGCACGAGCAGGCGATCTCGAGCACACGGCACCGGCACGGCCGCGTCCCGGGCTGACGGCGTCAGCCGCGCGCGAGACGATCGACGACGCGCGACAGCACGATCGTGGTCTTGGTGCGCTCCGCGTTCTGGTGCCCGCGGACGCGCTCGACGATGGCTTCGAGCGCGGCCGGGCTCGACGTCTTGATGTGCACGAGCGCGTCGGCGTCGCCCGTGACCGTGTAGGCGGCGACGACGTCGGGCTGGTCGGCGACCATCTCCGCGATATCGGCGGGGTTCGTCCGGCTGCGGCAGTGCAGCTCGACGAAGGCCTCGGTCGTCGTGCCGACCGCCTCGTCGTCGAGCACCGCGGTGAAGCCCCGGATCACGCCGGTCGCCCGCAGCCGGTCGACCCGGCGCTTCACGGCCGGGGCCGACAGCCCGACCCGCTCGCCGATCTCCGCGAACGATTCGCGCGCATCCTCGACGAGACACGCAAGAATCTGTCGATCCAGATCATCACGAAGCAACGAACCACCTCATAAATGCGCGATCGTGAACATTATCGCGCGCCCCGTCAGGGCGATACTGGAGCATGCTGGAAGCAACCTCCCCGCGGGCCGCACCCCTGGGCGTAGCGGTGGCGGCCGGGCCCGAGCCGGGCCCGCGGCACTTCCTCATGTGCCCGCCCGAGCACTTCACGGTCGTGTACTCGATCAACCCGTGGATGGACCCCGGGCGCGCGGTCGATCCGGCCCGCGCCCGGGAGCAGTGGGAGGTCCTGCGGGGCACGTACGAGGCCGCCGGCCACCGGGTCGAGACCGTCGCGCCCGCCGCCGGGCTGCCCGACATGGTCTTCGCCGCGAACAGCGCGCTGGTGATCGACGGCACCGCCCTGCTCGCCCGGTTCCGTCACCCGCAGCGCCGGGGCGAGGAGCGCGAGTACGCGGAGTGGTTCGCCGCCAACGGCTTTCGCGTGCGCCGCAGCCGGCACGTGCACGAAGGCGAGGGCGACTTCGCGCTCGACGGCGACGTGATCCTCGCGGCGAGCGGCTTTCGCACCGATCGCGCCGCGCACCGCGAGGTGGCGCGCGTCTTCGCACGTGAGGTCGTCTCGCTCGAGCTCGTCGACCCGTGCTTCTACCACCTCGACACCGCGCTGTTCGTGCTCGCGCCCGGTCGCATCGCCTACTTCGCGGGCGCATTCTCGGACGAGTCGCGGGCCGTGCTCGCACGTCGTTACCCCGACGCGATCATCGCCGACGAGCGCGACGCCGCCGCGTTCGGGTGCAACGCCGCGAGCGACGGCACGCGCGTGTACCTCCCGGCAGGCGCCGATCACCTCGCCGAGCGGGTCCGCGCGCACGGCTTCGATGTCGTACCGCTCGACCTCTCCGAGCTCCGCAAGGCCGGCGGCAGCGTGAAGTGCTGCACCCTCGAGCTCCGGCACTGAAAGGACCACCGATGGAGTCGTTCACCGCGTCGAACTACGCACCGTTCCCCGTCACGCTCGTGCACGGCGAGGGCGCATGGGTCGTCGACGACACCGGCCGCCGGTATGTCGACTGCCTCGCCGCGTACTCGGCGGTGAACTTCGGGCACCGCCACCCGCGCCTCGTCGCGGCCGCGCACGCGCAGCTCGACCGGCTCACGCTCACGAGCCGGGCCTTCGGCAACGATCAGCTCGCGCCGTTCTGTCGCGACCTCGCCGAGATGTGCGGCATGGAGATCGTGCTGCCGATGAACACCGGCGCCGAGGGTGTCGAGACCGCGCTGAAGGTCGCGCGCCGTTGGGGATACCGGCGCAAGGGCGTGCCGCGCGACCACGCCGAGATCATCGTCTGCGACGGCAACTTCCACGGCCGCACGACGACGATCGTCGGCTTCTCGACCGATCCCGAGGCACGCGACGGCTTCGGCCCGTTCACGCCCGGCTTCATCCCTGTGCCGTACGGCGACGCGACCGCGCTGCGCGCCGCGATCACGGAGCGCACCGTCGCGTTCCTCGTCGAGCCCGTGCAGGGCGAGGCCGGCGTGATCGTGCCGCCGCCGGGATACCTCGCCGAGGCGCGCGAGATCTGTCGCGCCGCGAACGTGCTCATGATCGCCGACGAGATCCAGTCGGGCCTCGGGCGCACGGGCCGCACGTTCGCGTGCGACCACGAAGACGTGCGTCCCGACGTCTACATCCTCGGCAAGGCGCTCGGCGGCGGCATCGTGCCGCTGTCGGCCGTCGTCGCCGACGCCGACGTGCTCGACGTCATCACCCCCGGCTCGCACGGCAGCACGTTCGGCGGCAACCCCCTCGCCTGCGCGATCGGCCGCGAGGTCATCGCGATGTTGCGCACCGGCGAGTTCCAGGACCGGGCCGCGGTCCTCGGGCGGCGGCTGGCCGAATCAGTCGGCGGGCTCGTCGGCGACGGCGCGTCGGCGGCGCGCGTGCACGGGTTGTGGGCGGGGATCGACGTCGCCGACCCGGCCGTGCCGGCCCGGGACGTCTGCGAGATGCTGCTCGAGCGGGGCGTGCTCGCCAAGGACGCCCACGGTCAAACCGT
>DATMUX010000054.1:0-3124 GCA_035563695.1 Acidimicrobiia bacterium | reverse complement strand
GATGACTTCCTCGAGCACGTCCCACACCTCGGGACGCTGCATCTCCACCATCTCCTTGGCCTGCTTGATGGTGGCGACGAGGCCGCGCTCCTCGAGCTTGTTGTAGATGAACGGCTTGAACAGCTCGAGCGCCATCTTCTTCGGCAGCCCGCACTGGTGCAGCTTCAGCTCCGGCCCGACGACGATCACCGAGCGGCCCGAGTAGTCGACGCGCTTGCCGAGCAGGTTCTGGCGGAACCGGCCCTGCTTGCCCTTCAGCATGTCGGAGAGCGACTTCAGCGCGCGGTTACCCGGACCGGTGACCGGGCGTCCCCGGCGGCCGTTGTCGAACAACGCGTCGACGGCCTCTTGGAGCATCCGCTTCTCGTTGTTGATGATGATCTCGGGGGCGCCGAGATCCAGCAGCCGCTTCAACCGGTTGTTGCGGTTGATCACGCGGCGGTAGAGGTCGTTCAGGTCGGAGGTCGCGAACCGTCCGCCGTCGAGCTGCACCATCGGGCGCAGATCGGGCGGGATGACGGGGATGACGTCGAGGATCATGCCCATCGGCGAGTTGATCGTGCGGCCGTCGTCGCTGCGGCGGTTGAACGCCGAGACGACCTTGAGGCGCTTGATCGCCTTCGCCTTGCGCTGGCCCTTCGCCGTCGCGATGGTCTCCTTGAGCTCGAGCTCCACGAGATCGAGGTCGAGGCGCGACACGAGGTCCTTCACGGCTTCGGCGCCCATGCCGCCCGCGAAGTAGTCCTGGTATCGGTCGACGAGCTCGCGCCACACGCGCTCGTCGTCGATCAGCTGCTTGGGCTTCATGCCCTTCAACGTGTCCCAGACGAGCTGGAGCTGACCG
The DNA here is from genome assembly GCA_035563695.1 of Acidimicrobiia bacterium. Lineage (GTDB taxonomy): Bacteria > Actinomycetota > Acidimicrobiia > IMCC26256 > PALSA-610 > DATMUX01. The sequence continues at coordinate 2,280 of DATMUX010000054.1, read as the reverse complement.
ATCTCCTCGTCGTAACGGGCGCGAATGTCCTCGAAGTCCTTGTTCTTGGCCTTCTCGGCGCGCTCGATCTCGTTCTTCTTCGCGCCGCGTCCCTCGAGCTCCTCGAGCTCGCCGATGTACTCCTCGTCGCGCTCGCGCAGCTTCACCTCGCGCTCGCGCTCGACATCGTCGATCTCGGCCCGCATCTCGGCCTCGAGCGACGGGAGGTCCTTGTGCAGGCGCTCCTGATCGACCCACGTGATGAGGTGCGCGGCGAAGTAGATGACCTTCTCGAGGCTCTTCGGCGCGATGTCGAGCAGATAGCCGAGCCGCGATGGAACGCCCTTGAAGTACCAGATGTGCGTGACCGGCGCCGCGAGCTGGATGTGGCCCATGCGCTCGCGCCGCACCTTCGAGCGCGTGACCTCGACACCACAGCGTTCGCAGATGATGCCCTTGAAGCGCACGCGCTTGTACTTGCCGCAGTAGCACTCCCAGTCCTTCGTCGGACCGAAGATCTTCTCGCAGAACAAGCCGTCCTTCTCGGGCTTGAGCGTGCGGTAGTTGATCGTCTCGGGCTTCTTCACCTCACCGTTCGACCAGGTGAGGATGTCGCCCGCGGTCGCGAGATTGATCGTGAGCCGGCGGCTGGAGTTGACGTCGAAGACGTTGACCATGTTCTAGAACCTCGCTCGTGCGCTCGCGGCGTCTTCCTCGTCGGTACCGCGTTCCGGTCTGGACAGGTCGATGCCGAGCGACTCCGTCGTGCGGAACGCGTCCTCGTCGAGCTCGCGGATCTCGATCTCCTGACCGTTCTCGTCGATGACGCGAACGTTCAGGCACAGTGCCTGCATTTCCTTGATGAGCACCTTGAAGCTCTCGGGGATACCGGGCTCGGGGATGTTCTCGCCCTTGACGATCGCCTCGTAGACCTTCACGCGGCCGAGCACGTCGTCGGACTTGATGGTGAGGATCTCCTGTAGCGCGTACGCGGCGCCGTAGGCCTCGAGCGCCCACACCTCCATCTCGCCGAACCGCTGGCCGCCGAACTGCGCCTTTCCGCCGAGCGGCTGCTGCGTGATCATCGAGTACGGGCCCGTCGACCGCGCGTGGATCTTGTCGTCGACGAGGTGGGAGAGCTTCAGGATGTACATGTAGCCGACGGTCACGGGACGGTCGTAGGCCTCGCCGGTGCGGCCGTCGAACAACTTTGCCTTGCCGTCGGTGCCGATCAGCTTCTGGCCGTCGGCTCCGTCGGGGTTCAGCTTCTCGAACAGCTCGCGGATCGTGCCCGTCGGGCCGGCCTCCTCGACCTCGTCCCAGTGCGCGCCGTCGAACACCGGGCTCGCGATCCAGACCGCCGGCTCGGTGCGAGTGCGCGTCTTGTTCTTCTCGGCGGGACGCTGGTTCTCGGGGGTCCACCCGTGGCGCGCCGCGTAGCCGAGGTGCGCTTCGAGCACCTGGCCGACGTTCATCCGGCTCGGCACACCGAGCGGGTTGAGCACGATGTCGACGGGCGTGCCGTCGGCGAGGAACGGCATGTCCTCCGACGGCAGGATCTTGGCGATCACGCCCTTGTTGCCGTGCCGGCCGGCGAGCTTGTCGCCCTCGCTGATCTTGCGCTTCTGCGCGACGTACACGCGCACCAGCTGGTTGACGCCCGGCGGGAGCTCGTGGCCGTCGTCGCGCGAGAACACCCGCACGTCGATGACCTTGCCCGTCTCGCCGTGCGGCACCTTCAGGCTCGTGTCGCGCACCTCGCGGGCCTTCTCACCGAAGATCGCGCGCAAGAGGCGCTCCTCGGGCGTGAGCTCGGTCTCGCCCTTGGGCGTCACCTTGCCGACGAGGATGTCGCCCGCGCCGACCTCGGCGCCGATACGGATGATGCCGCGCTCGTCGAGATCCTTCAGGATGTCCTCGGAGAGGTTCGGGATGTCGCGCGTGATCTCCTCGGCACCCAGCTTGGTGTCGCGGGCGTCGATCTCGTGCTCCTCGATGTGGATCGACGTGAGCACGTCGTCCTTCACGAGCCGCTCCGAGAGCACGATGGCGTCCTCGAAGTTGTGGCCCTTCCACGGCATGAACGCGACGAGCAGGTTCTTGCCGAGCGCGAGCTCACCCTGGTGCGTCGACGGGCCGTCGGCGAGCACGTCGCCCTTCTTGATCGTGTCGCCCGCGCTCACCAGAGGCTTCTGGTTGATGCAGGTGCCCTGGTTGGACCGCATGAACTTGACCAGGTCGTAGGTGTCGACCTCGCCCTTGCCGGCGTCGATCTCGATATGGTCGGCGTCGACGTAGGCG
>DATMUX010000053.1:0-2669 GCA_035563695.1 Acidimicrobiia bacterium | reverse complement strand
CGGAGCCCTACCCGATGGCGATCGCGGGCACTCCCAGCGTGTACGGGTTTGATCCCTCCACCGACACCTTCTCGCTCACCTACACGCCCGATCCCTCCATCACAGCTCCGACCGTGGTGTTCGCTGCTCCGCGCCAGTACCCGAACGGTTACCGGATCGAGGTTCGAGGCGCACACCTCACTTCACGTCCCTGCTCCCCATACGTGACCATCGTCAACGATCCCAGCTCTACCCGAGTCTCACTCACGCTGGTTCCCGGTAGCTGCAAGTCCTCCTAACGGCGAACAGGACAAGCCCTCCCGCCGCACGCAGATCTGAGGCGCCTCTTGGTGTCAAGCGGCGATTCGGCTGGTGGTGGTGGTGGTTGTTCGTATGTCGTTGTAGATCTCGCGTGCGACGTAGCGTTTGAGGCATCGGATGATTTCGCGTTTGCTGAGTCCGTCTGCGGTTCGTCGTTTCATGTACGCGATCGTGGGTTCGTGGTTGCTGCGGAGACGGACCATGACGATGGTCCAGAGGGCGGAGTTGGCTTGGCGGTCCCCGGCACGGTTGAGTCGGTGGCGGTTGGTCTTGCCCGACGAGACGCGTACGGGGTTGCTGCCGCACAGTGCCGCGTAGCCCGCTTCGGTGTGGAGCCGTTCGGGGTTGTCACCGGCCGCGCACAGCAGCGCGCCAGTGGTTTCGTAGCCCGTGCCGTTCGAGCATCGGTGTCGCGATCGTGTCGAGGATGTGTTTGATCTCGTTGGAGAGCTCGAGAGTTTCTTGGTGCAGCGCGAGCCAGCGTTGCGCGACGGACCGCAACGCTCGCTTCGCTGCTCCCACGGGAGTGTGCACGTCACCGGTTCGCAGGCGTGCACACCGCCGCGCTCGCTGCAACGTGGTGAGCGAGCGGAGCTGGGCGCGCAGTTCGTCGGGTGCGGTGTCGGTCAGGCTGTGCATCTGGTTCGCGGCCGCGGTGCGGGCTTTCATCGCGCCGGCGCGAGCGATCCGGAGCTGGCGGAGGGCCTCGACCGGCCCGTCCGCGGCTTTGGGTGTCACCGTCGCGTCCCCGGCCAGCACCGCACGGGCCGCCATCTCCGCGTCGATGGGGTCGGACTTGCCTTTGCGGCGCCGCACTTGACGGTTGGGTCGGTTCACCTCGATCACGTTCAGCCCGCAAGCGCGCAAGAACCGCGACAACCCGACTCCCCACGAACCGGTGCCTTCCACTCCGACCGCGAGCACCTCGCCGTGACCACACAACCACCGATGCAACCGCCGATAACCCACGGTCGACGTCGGAAACGTCGCGGTTGCCAGCAGTCGACCCTGCTCGTCGAGCACGGCTGCAACGTGCACATCTTTGTGCGTGTCGACCCCGCCGATCACGCGCTGGGTTACGTCGTCGTTGTCGGTCATCATGGTTGTGCCGCCTGTTCTGTCGAAGGTGGAGGCGGCAAGCAATGGCCGGGAGGGTGGACAAGACAGGGAGTGGGCCTGATCGCACAGGCGCCTCTTCGGTCACACGTTCGCCCGACCGGTCGCTCGCCGATCACAGCGCTGCGCTCATCGGGCCGACAGGTCAGATCATGGACACGCAGTCGGGCCGATCAGCGGATCAGACCCGACGAACGCAACGCGGCAACCAATCATGAACAGCCACAGCCGACCAACCACATCATCCCTGCCGATCGGGCGCGTGCATTGCGGTCGCCGGAGGGGCATTATGCGTCCTGTACAGCGGCTGGAGGTTGGGTCGTGAGCAGTTCTGCGGCGCCAACACGGTATGCGAGCAGCGGTGATCTCTCCATCGCTTATCGGGTCTACGGCGATGGTCCGGGTGATCTGGTGTTCGTGCCGGGTTTCGTGTCGCATCTTGATGTTGGGTTGGAACTGGCCAACATCGCGGGGGTGGTGGCGAGGCTGAGCTCGTTTGCACGCGGCATCACGTTCGACAAGCGGGGGACGGGTCTGTCGGACCGTACCTCTGGGCTTCCGACCCTCGCAGAGCGCATGGATGACATCCGAGCGGTGATGGACGCCGCGGGGTCGGAGCGTGCCGCGGTTGTCGGGATGTCGGAGGGCGGCGCTGCGGCTGCGCTGTTCGCGGCCACCTATCCCGAGCGCGTGTCGGCGTTGGTGCTGTGGGTCACGTGCCTCGGCCCGCCGCTCGAGCAGCGACCGGAGATCGCCAAGGCGACGTTCGCCGTGTTCGAGAGCTATATCGCCCAGAACTGGGGTGACGGCACCGCGACGCGCTTCTTGATCGGTACCGGGGCGCCGCACGAGCGGGCGGTCGATGAGCTGTTCGCCCGCTACGAGCGCAACGCAGCAACACCCGCGGCGGCGCAAGCGGTCCTGCGGCGAAGCGTTGCCGCGGACTGCCGACCGATCATGGAGGCGATCGCGGTGCCGACCTTGGTGGTCGCGCATCTCGACGATCCGATCATCCCGATCGAGCTCGCGCGCCAAACAGCTTCCGGTATCCGTGGTGCACGGATGGTGGAGACGGACTCGCCCGGTCATTGGTCTTGGGACATCGCTGAACGGGTCGATCTCGATGTCATCGAGGAATTCCTCACGGGCTCTCTCGCCGATCGCCCCGCCGATCGCGTGCTCGCGACCGTGCTGTTTACCGACATCGTCGGTTCGACCGAACGGGTGTCGTCGGTGGGCGATCGGGAATGGCG
>DATMUX010000052.1:0-3317 GCA_035563695.1 Acidimicrobiia bacterium | reverse complement strand
TCGGTGATCGTCATGCCCCAGCCCTCGTGCAGCGATGCGCTCGCCAGGAGCCACGCCCGCCGGTAGAGATCGATCAGCTCGGCATCGTCGACCCGGCCGGGAAGAGTGATCCAGTCGCTCGCACCCAGCTCGGCGACCTGCCGCTCGAGCTTCACGCGGTCGTACCCCTCACCCACGATCACCGCGCGCAGCTGCGGGTGCTGCGTCTTCGCGCGCGCGAGCGCGTCGATCAACATGTCGAACTGCTTCACCGGCACGAGCCGCCCGACGGCAACCACGAGCGGCGTCGTGTCGCGCGGCCCGCCCGGCGTGAATGTCGCGTCGATGCCCGGTGGTACGACGGTGATGCTCGACCCGCGCTGGTGCAACTTGCGCGCGATCTCGTCCTTCGACGACTCGGACAGGGTGACGATCGACGACCCGCGGTACAAGAGGGGCGCGACCCGGAACTCGACGCTGCGCCCGAGCCGCGCGAGGCGCGGCGGCAGCGTCAGCTCCCACATGCGGTCGTGCACGTGGTGGAGCCACACGGCCCGCGGCCGTCCCGCGGCCCACACCGGGGAGAAGAACGGCATGCCGTTCCAGATCTCGACGAGCGCGTCGCTCGCGCCGTGCCATCCCATCATCTCGCTGAACGCGGCGCGCGGGAACACCATGTACCGGCCGGCCTTGCGGATCACGCGGTACCCGTCGCGCCAGCTCACCTGCGGCAAACCCGGCGCGTACGAGGTGCGCATCGTCACTTCGATGCCGGCCTTCCCCCACAGCGCGGCGACGCGCGACGCGTGGAGCTCCGATCCGCCGGCCTCGGGATCGTCGAGGTCACGCCACGCGAGGATCGCGATCCGGCGCAGCCCGGCCGCAGCCGCGATGTCGCCCAGCTTGGCGAGCGGATCGGTGTCGTCGGGCACGAGGTCGGGCATGAGCTCGGGTATTGGGAGGTCGGGCATGAAGCCGGGTATGGAGCTGGGCACGAGATCCGGATCGGGACGGTCGCCCCGGGAATGCCGGCCGCGCCGCACGCCGACAATCCGCCGATTCTAGGACCGCGACCCCGCCGACCTCGGGGCGCGTGCCCGCGCCCCGAGGCGCCCGGCGGTACGCTCGCACGCCCGACCACCGCACGGAGCGAGAACCATGAAGCTCACCGGCGAGCGACCCGTCCACGGGGCGACGCCCGACTCGCTGCTCGCGTTCCACGACGCCGGGTACCGCGAGGTGGCCGCGCGCCTCGGTCCGGGCACCGTGGTCGACGTCGGCTGCGGTGTCGGCGACGAGACCGCCCGCCTCGTGCGCGCCGACCGGCTCGTGGTGGGTGCCGACTACAGCGCGGACACGATGCAGGCGGCCGGCGCGGAACGCCGGGCAACCCCCGGCTTGCGCTGGTGCGCCTGCGACGGCGCCCGGCTCGCACTCCGCGACGCCGGCGTCGACGCGGTCGTGTCGTCGCACATCATCGAGCACTTCACGAATCCGGGGCTCCACGTGGCCGAGATCGCGCGCGTGCTGCATCCCGAGGGAACCGCGTTCGTCATCACGCCGAACGCGCCCGCCGATTTCGAGAACCCCTTCCACGTGTACTCCTTCGAGCCCGCGCACCTCGTCTCGTTACTTTCTCTGTTCTTCAGCGAGGTCACCTGCCTGGGGCTCGAGGGCGACGACGCGCTCCGCGCCGACTTCGCCGCCCGCCGGGCGAGCGGTGAGCGTCTCCTGGGTCTCGACGTGTTCGAGATCAGGCACCGCATGCCGCGCCGCACGTACGTCTACGCGTACGAGCACATCCTGCCGGTCGTCTACCGGATGTTGGGCAGCGAGCGGACCGGGATCGGATCCGGTCTGAGCGAGGACAACTTCTTCACGACCGAACACATCACCGACCGCACACCGGGTCTGTTCGCCATCGCCCGGCGCCCACGGCTGCACCATCGCGGAGCGCCCCGATGAGGCATTTGCGCGTGTGGGTCACCGTCCCGACGTACAACGAGGTCGAGAACATCGAGATCCTCGTGCAGCGGATCCGCGCCGCGATTCCCGACGCGCACATTCTCGTGGTCGACGACGACAGCCCCGACGGCACTGCCGAGAAGGCCGAGGCACTCGGAGCGGAGCTGGGCGATATCGAGGTGCTGCGCCGGCCCGCGAAGATGGGCCTCGGCAGCGCATATCGCGCGGGACATGCAGTCGGCATCGCGCGCGGCTACGACGTCATGGTCCAGATCGACGCCGACCTGTCACACGACCCGGCCGACCTGCCCCGTCTCGTCGCGGCCGTCGACGACGGCGCCGATCTCGCCATCGGATCCCGCTACGTCCCGGGCGGCAGCGTGCCCAACTGGCCGCGCCGCCGGCTGGCGTTGTCGTCGTGGGGCAATCGCTACGCGGCGTTCTGCCTCGGCATCGAGGTGCGCGACTCGACTGCGGGGTACCGGGCCTACCGGGCCTCGGTCCTCCGCGCGATCGACTTCGAGACCACCCATTCGACTGGCTACGGCTTCCAGATCGAGATGACCTATCGCGTCCTGCGCGCCGGCGGTCGCATCGACGAAGTGCCGATCGCCTTCACGGATCGCGTCCGCGGCAACTCGAAGATGTCGTGGCGCATCGTCGTCGAAGCGATGTTCCTCGTGACGTGGTGGGGCGTACGCGACCGCGTCCTGCACCGCCACAACCGATGAACCCCGTCACCTTCACGCTCGACGTCGAGGATCACGTGCCCGCGCATCACGCCCCGCGAGCACCGGTCGTCACCCGCACGATCCTCGAGTTCTGCGAGCGCCGGGACATCCGCGGCACGTTCTTCGTCGTCGGCGAGCTAGCCGCCGAGCACCCCGACCTCGTACGCGACATCGCCGCCGGCGGCCACGAACTCGCGTTGCACGCCTGGAGCCACACCCATCTCACGACGATGGACGAACCGCGCATGCGCGACGATCTCCGGCGGGGCAAGGACCTGCTCGAGGATCTCTCCGGCCGGCCGGTGACGGGCTTTCGGGCTCCGACGTTCTCGCTCGTGCCCGACACCGTCTGGGTGACCGACGTGCTCGCCGAGACCGGCTTCACGTACTCGTCGAGCGTGTTGCCCGCCCGGAATCCGCTGCACGGCTGGCCCGGGGCATCGCGTGTGCCGTTCCGCTGGGATTCGGGCGTCGTCGAGTTGCCGTGCCCGGTCGCGTCGATCGGCTCCCATGCCAACCCCTACCTCGGGGGCATCTACCTGCGGCTGCTGCCCTGGTGGCTCATCGACTTCGGCCTGCGGCGATCGGCGGCCGGCGAAGTGCTGTGGCTCTACTGCCACCCGTACGACTTCGACCCCGACG
>DATMUX010000051.1:0-6067 GCA_035563695.1 Acidimicrobiia bacterium | reverse complement strand
ATTCAATTTCCTGCCGATCCCGCCGCTCGACGGCGCCGCGCTCATCGAGCGGGTGTTGCCGCGCTCGTGGCTCCCCGGCTGGTACCGCTTCCGGCCGTACGGGATGGCCGTGCTGTTCGCGCTGGTGTTCCTGACCGGCTTCCCGAGCCGGATCGCGGCGCCGCTCGTCACGCGGCTCTATCGCTTCGTGCTCCAATGAGCCGGGCCGTGCACCTCGTCTCGCGGTTCTTCGGCTCGTGGCGCGCCCGGCCCCTCGACCCGGCCGACCGGGCGTTCGTGCGGCTGCACCTCACGCCCGAGGAGCTGCGGGTGTGGGAGACGCTGGGGCGGGCCGACCGGGCGGAATCGGTCGCGGTCGCGCGCCGGCTCACACTCGCGCTGGGTCCCGACGCCGACTCCCGCTACGTCGCGGCCGCACTGCTCCACGATGTGGGCAAGACCGACGCCGGGCTCGGCACGATCGGCCGCGCGGGTGCGACCGTGGTCGCCGGGCTCGCCAGCCACGGGCGGGCCCGCTCGTGGCCCAACGCCGTCGGACGCTACGTCAGCCACGACGATCGGGGCGCCGATCTCCTGCGCCGGGCGGGGGCGCGGCCGGAAACCGTGGCGTGGGCGGCCGCCCACCACCGCCGGGAACGCTTCGCGGCCACCGGAATCCCCCTCGAAGTGTGCGAACTGCTCGCCGCGGCGGACGGCGAGGCTCCGTGGCCCGAGGCTCGCGCGAACCGGGAGTGAACTCGGTCACATTCTGCGCCGATACATCGAGCGTGTACCACGGGACCGACTCGTACTTCGTCCGCCTGAACGCGGGGCCCACGCCGCCCCCGGGCAGCCGGACGGACGACACCCCGCCGGCACGCGCGCCCCGCCGGTCCCGGCGGCGGCGCTATCGCGGCCGGGGTAAGCGGACGTTCCTCGTCATCCTGCTCGTCGGGCTGGGCGCCTGGACGTACTGGGCGATGCAGCGCCCCGGCGGCGTCTCCGGGACGATCAACGGCTTCATCGACCATCTCCGCGGCGACGTCGCGAAGGTGAGCGCCGATCCCGACCTCACGCGTGCGGTCAACACCTTCAAACAGCAGTACGCCACGAACGGCGCGTACTCCCAGATGGGCGAGGACCAGGTGGGTATCGCCGTCACCGTGAACTGGTGCTCGAGCCAGGCGGTGGTAGTCCAGGGGACCGTCGAGGGCGGGACGGTGAGCCGGTTGTTGCTCGCCGGCAAGGACCTGGGCAACGTGCAGGGCAACCAGGGCTGTCCCGCGAACTACAACAACCCCGCGCCCTGGAAGCTGAAGTAGCGGGTGGTCAGACGCGCGGGCGCGTCAACAGCCCGGCGGCGCGACAGGCCCGCAGGAGCACGGGTTCGGCGATCGCCTCGGCGGCATCGGCCCCGGCCGCGAGGCGGCGATCGACTTCGGCCGGGTCGGCCGCGAGCTCGTGGTAGCGGTCCTGCACCGGACGCAGGAACTCGATCACGGCGTCGGCGACCGCGCTCTTGAACCCGCCGTACTGCACCCCGTCGAATTCCTGCTCGACCTCGGCGATGGCGCGCCCCGTGACCGCGCCGTAGATCTCGATGAGGTTCGAGACGCCCGGCTTGGCGTCGCGGTCGTGGCGCACCTCGCTGCCCGAGTCGGTGACGGCCGATTTGATGCGCTTCTCGATCGTCTCGGGCGGGTCGAGCAACAGCACGGCGCCCTGTGGTGAGTCCTCCGACTTCGACATCTTGCGCTCGGGGTGTTGCAGGTCCATGACCCGTGCCCCGACGGCGGGAAAGGTCGCCCGCGGGACGACGAACGTGTCGCCGAAGCGGCTGTTGAACCGGATCGCGATGTCGCGCGCGAGCTCGACGTGCTGGCGCTGGTCCTCGCCGACCGGCACCGCCTCGGTGTCGTACAGAACGATGTCGGAGACCATCAGCACGGGGTAGTCGAACAGCCCGACGCTGACCGACTCGTGGCCGCTCTCACCGAGCTTGGCACTCTTGTCCTTGAACTGCGTCATGCGGCGCAGCTCGCCGAACGACGCGACGCAGTTGAGCAACCAGGTCAGCTCCGCATGGGCGCGCACGTGGCTCTGCACGAACAGCAACGACCGCTGCGGATCCAGGCCCGCGGCGAACAGCATCGTCGCGAGCCGGCGCGTGGCGTCGGTCAGCTCGGCCGGATCCCACGGGACGGTGATCGCATGCAGGTCGACGACGCAGAAGATCGCGTGGTGGTCGACGGCCTCGGGCGAGCCCGCGGGTGGCTGGCCGTCGACCCAGCGGCGGACCGCGCCCAGATAATTCCCGAGCTGCATCTCGCCCGTCGGCTTGATCCCGGAGAACACGCGAGCCATGCGGGCGCACGATACCGGCCGCACCCCGTTTTCCCTGGTTAATTCCCTGTACCACAACGCTGTGATTCGGCGCGGGTAACCTGCACGGCGTGCCGTACGAGGTCTCCACCTCCGTGTTCGAAGGGCCGTTCGACCTCCTTCTGCACCTGATCCTGAAAGAGGAGGTCGACCTCTGGGAGATCTCCTTGGAACGGATCGTCGACGCATTCTGTGCCGAGGTCGAGCGGATGGAGCACCTCGACCTCGAGGTGACGACCGAGTTCCTGCTCATCGCCGCGACCCTCGTCGAGTTGAAGTCGCGGCGCTTGCTGCCCGGCCGCGACGACATCGACCTCGACGAGGAGCTGATGCGCTTCGAGGAGCGCGACCTGTTGCTCGCGCGGCTGCTCGAGTGCAAGACGTTCCAGGACGCGGCGACCGTGTTGCGCGACCGGCTGCTCGAAGCGAGCCGTTCGGTCGCGCGCCGGGCCGGACCGGAGGAGCCCCTCCGCTCTCTCGCGCCCGATCCGCTCGAACGCCTGCCGCTCGACCAATTCGTGAAGGCGGCGCGCCGGGCCCTGGCGCCGAAGCCCGCCGAGGTGCACGAGGTCCGCACCGATCACGTCGCGCCGATCCGCGCGAGCGTGCGCGACGCGATCGAGACGGTGCTCGCACTGTTGCCCGAACACGGCGCCGTGACGCTTCGCGAGCTCACGTACGGCGTGCGCGAGAAGCTCGAGGTGATCGTTCGGTTCCTCGCCGTGCTCGAACTGTTCAAGCAGGGTGTCGTCGATCTCGACCAGATCGGGAACTTCGGCGAGCTACGGGTCCGGCCGCTCGCCCCGGGCGAGCGCGTCGCGCTCGACCTGTCGTCGCTCGAGGAGTGGGGCGACGACGTTCCGGCCTCTCCTGTCCCGGTCGAGGAGCACGCGTGAGCCCGAGAGCGGCGGAATAATGACAGACGGCGCGGAGCTGTCGGTCGACGCGCAGATCGAGGCGCGGCGCGCCATCGAGGCGGTCGTGCTCGCCGCGACCGAGCCGGTGCACCCTACGGTGATGGCGCAGCTGCTCGAGCTGCCGGTCGAGACGATCGACGACCTGTGCCGGGGGCTCGCGGCCGAGTACGAAGCCGAGGGCCGCGGCTTTCAGATCGCGCGCGTCGCCGGTGGCTACCGCTACCAGACGAGCCCCGAGGCGTACGCGTACGTCGAGCGGTTCGTGCTCGAGGGCCAGACTGCGCGCCTGTCGGCTCCCGCACTCGAAACGCTCGCCATCATCGCCTACAAGCAGCCCGTGTCGCGGGCGCAGCTGTCGGCGATTCGGGGCGTCAACGTCGACGCCACATTGAAGACACTCGTGGCGCGCGGCTACGTCGAGGAATCGGGGCACGAGCACACGCCCGGCAACCCTTCGTTGTTCTCGACGACGCAGGTGTTCGTCGAGCGTCTCGGCCTCGACTCGCTCGACGAGCTCCCGGCGATCGCCGATTTCGTTCCCGACGCGTCGATCGTGGAGGCGCTCGAGCGCGGGCTGCAGCTCCCGACCTCGGTCGGCCGCGAGACGGAGCCCGAGATCGAGTCCGAGCCCGACATCGATCTCACGCGCGAGGTTTGAGCGAGGGCGAGCGTCTCCAGAAGGTGCTGGCGCGCGCGGGCATCGCCTCGCGGCGGGCGTCGGAAGAGTTGATCGTGGCCGGGCGCGTGACCGTGAACGGTGAGGTGGCGCGGCTGGGCCGGCGCGTCGACGTGCAGCGCGATCGCATCGCGCTCGACGGCGTTCCGGTTGTGATCGACACGACGCTCGTGCACTGGTTGCTCAACAAGCCGGCCGGCTACGTCACCACGGCGCGGGATCCTCAGGGTCGCCCGACCGTGCTCGATCTCGTGCCGCCCGAGCCGCGGGTCTTTCCCGTCGGCCGGCTCGACCGCGACACCGAGGGGCTCCTGTTGCTCACCAACGACGGCGAGCTTGCCCAGCTGCTGACGCACCCGAGCCACGGCGTCGAGAAGGAGTACCTCGCCGAGGTCGAGGGTGATCCGGCGCCGGCGGCCCTGCGCGCGCTGCGCCAGGGGGTTGCGCTCGACGACGGTCCCACGCTTCCGGCGCGGGTCTCGGTGCGCCAGCGATCGGCGAGTGGTACGACCGCGCTGGTGATCGTCGTCAAGGAGGGTCGTAAGCGCATGGTCCGGCGGATGTGCGCCACGGTGGGGCATCCGGTCGTGCGACTCGTGCGCACGCGCATCGGACCACTGCGTGATCAGAAGCTCGCGCCCGGGCGGTGGCGCACGCTGTCGAGCGCCGAGGTGCGGGCGCTGTACGCCGAGGCGCTCGACCGGCCGCTCGACGCAGCCGAGTAACCTGCCCGCCCGTGAGATTGCTGGCGCTCCGGGGCGCGACCACCTGCGAGGACGACTCGAAGGCGGAGATCGACGTGAAGACCCAGAGCCTGGTGCGAGAGATGCTCGACCGGAACTCGATCGGCCACGACGACCTCGTCAGCATCATCTTCACCGCGACCGACGACCTCACCGCCGAATTCCCGGCGACCGCGGCGCGTGCGCTCGGTCTGGGCGACGTCCCGCTGCTCTGCGCGCGGGAGCTCGATATCACGCACGGAATGAAGCGCACGATCCGTGTGTTGATGCACTTCTACGGTGAGCAGCGTCGGGGCGACCTGCATCACGTCTACCTCGAAGGCGCACGGTCGTTGCGCGACGACCTTCCCGAGTAGTTCGCAGTGAGGATCGCGGTCATCGGCACCGGCCTCATCGGTGGCTCGATCGGTTTGGCCCTGCGCGCGCTCGATCACGTGGTCGCCGGCTACGACCGCGACGCCGACAGACTCACGCGCGCGCTCGAGATCGGAGCGATCGCGGAGCCGGCGCCGTCGATCGCGGCGGCCGCGCGCGGCGCCGATCTCGCGTTCGTCGCGTTGCCCGTCGGGGCGATCGCCGGTGCGGTCGCCGAGCTCATCGCGCTCGGTGTGCCGCTCGTTACCGACGTCGGCTCGGTCAAGGGGCCGATCGTCGACGAGGTCACCCGCCGGTGCGGTGCCGACGCGGCGCGTTTCGTCGGCGGCCACCCGATGGCCGGCTCGGAGCAGGAGGGCGTCGACGGGGCCCGCGACGACCTGTTCGTCGGCGCGGCCTGGGTACTCACCCCGACGCCGGCGACGGGGGAGCATGCGTACGCGACGGTGTCGTCCTTGCTGCGCGACATGAAGGCCGAGGTGGTCACGGTCACACCCGAGGATCACGACGTGCTCGTATCGTTCGTGAGCCATGTGCCCCAGCTCGCGGCATCGACCCTGATGGATGTCGCGACCGCGCGCGAGGCCGAGCATCGGGCGCTGCTGCGCCTGGCCGCGGGTGGTTTCCGCGACATGACGCGCATTGCGGCCAGCCATCCCTCCATCTGGCTCGACATCCTGACGACGAACCGCGACGCCGTGCTCGATGCGCTCGATGCATATCTCGACGGTCTGCGCGCGGCCCGCGAGTTGGTCGCGGGCGGCGATCGCGAGGCGCTTGCCCGATTGCTCGAACGGGCGCGGGTCGCGCGCCGCAACCTGCCGGTGGGACTCTCCGTCGCCGCGAAGCTCGTCGAGCTGCGCGTGCCGGTGCTCGACCGGCCGGGAGTGATCGCCGAGGTGACGACGCTCGCCGGTCGTCTCGGCGTCAACGTCGTCGACTTCGAAATTGCACACTCACTCGAAGGCAGCGCAGGTGTGCTCGTGCTCGTCATC
>DATMUX010000050.1:0-4485 GCA_035563695.1 Acidimicrobiia bacterium | reverse complement strand
GCAAGGCGAAGGCGATCAAGCGGCTCAAGGTCGTCTCGGCGTTCAACCGCAGGGACGACAGCGGCCGCACGATCAACTCGCCGATGGGCATGATCCTCGACGTCATCCCGGTGATCCCGCCCGACCTGCGCCCGATGGTGCAACTCGACGGTGGTCGGTTCGCGACGAGCGACCTCAACGACCTCTACCGCCGGGTGATCAACCGCAACAACCGGTTGAAGCGGCTGCTCGACCTCGGCGCGCCCGAGATCATCATCAACAACGAGAAGCGCATGCTGCAGGAGGCCGTCGACGCGCTGTTCGACAACGGCCGCCGCGGCCGTCCGGTGACCGGCCCGGGCAACCGCGCGCTGAAGTCTCTCTCCGACATGCTGAAGGGCAAGCAGGGCCGGTTCCGCCAGAACCTGCTCGGCAAGCGCGTCGACTACTCGGGCCGTTCGGTCATCGTCGTCGGTCCGCAGCTGCGGTTGCAGCAGTGCGGTCTGCCGAAGCAGATGGCGCTCGAGCTGTTCAAGCCGTTCGTCATGAAGCGCCTCGTCGACCTCGAGTACGCGCAGAACATCAAGTCGGCCAAGCGCATGGTCGAGCGCGCCCGCCCGCAGGTGTGGGACGTGCTCGAAGAGGTCATCAAGGAGCACCCCGTCTTCTTGAACCGTGCACCAACGCTGCACCGCCTCGGCATCCAGGCGTTCGAGCCCGTGCTCGTGGAGGGCAAGGCCATCCAGATCCACCCGCTCGTGTGCGCGGCGTTCAACGCCGACTTCGACGGCGACCAGATGGCCGTGCACCTGCCGCTGTCGGCGGAGGCCCAGGCCGAGGCGCGCATGCTGATGCTCGCCGCGCACAACATCTTGTCGCCGGCATCGGGCCGCCCGATCGCGGTGCCCAGCCAGGACATGATCATCGGCCTCTACTACCTGTCGGAGGTGCTCGACGGGCTGAAGGGCGAAGGGCGCGTGTTCGGCTCGCTCGACGAGGCCCTCGCCGCGTACGAGGAGCGTTACGGCGGCGACGGCGAGACCGTCTCCGCGCACGCCAAGGTCAAGGTGCGGATGCCGGCGGGCAAGTTCCCGGCCGACCGGTTCCCGCGCCCGCTGCCGGGGACCGACGACTCGGCGGCCCCGACCCCGCAGAGCATCGTGCTGCGGGAGTACGGAGCCGCCAACGGAGCGACCGCGGGGGCGGAGGGCGCGGAGCCGACCGGAAGCGGTTCGAACGGCTCGGGTGACGTGCTGGTCGAGACGTCGTTCGGGCGGCTGCTGTTGAACAGCGCCTTCCCCGAGGACTTCCCCTACGTAGATCGCGTGATGCGCAAGCGCGACATCACCGAGGTCGTGGGCGAGCTCGTCGCGCAATACGACAAGGCGGTGGTCGCCGACAGCCTCGACCGGATGAAGGCCCTCGGTTACGAGTGGTCGACCCGGGCCGGGCTGACGATCTCCATGTCCGACGTCACGACGCCGCCGGCCAAGGCCGGTCTCCTCGAGAAGTTCGAAGGCGAGGCCGCCAAGGTCGAGAGCCAGTACGAGCGCGGCATCATCACCGACGACGAGCGCCGCCAGCAGGAGATCGAGATCTGGACCGACGCGACCAACCAGGTCACGAAGGCCATGCAGGATCTCATGCAGTCGACGCCGTTCAACCCCATCGACATGATGGTGGGCTCGGGTGCGCGGGGCAACGTCATGCAGGTGCGCCAGATCGCCGGCATGCGTGGTCTCGTGGCGAACCCTCGCGGTGAGATCATCCCCCGCCCAATCAAGAGCAACTTCCGTGAAGGCCTGTCGGTGCTCGAGTACTTCATCTCGACGCACGGTGCCCGCAAGGGTCTGGCCGACACCGCGCTGCGTACCGCCGACTCGGGCTATCTCACGCGCCGGCTCGTCGACGTCGCCCAGGAGCTCATCGTCCGCGAGTGGGACTGCGAGACGAACCGTGGGATCTGGGTCGAGGACGTGCGCAGCGATCCCGAGGCGTACCGCGTGCTCGAGACGAGCCTCCTCGGCCGGTGTCTGGCCGAGGACGTCTCGCTGAGCGACGGGACCGTCGTTCCTCGCAACACCGAGGTCGACGACGACGCGTTGCGCAGCCTCGCGGAGGACGAGGGCGTCTCGCGGGTGCGCGTGCGTTCGGTGCTGACGTGCGAGACCGTCTCGGGTGTGTGCGCGGCGTGCTACGGGCGCATGCTCGCGACCGGGAAGTTCTCCGATCTCGGCGAGGCGATCGGTATCGTCGCCGCCCAGTCGATCGGTGAGCCGGGTACGCAGCTCACGATGCGTACCTTCCACACCGGTGGCGTCGCCGGAGAGGACATCACGCACGGTCTGCCCCGCGTGGTCGAGTTGTTCGAGGCGCGCACGCCGAAGAGCGCGTCGTTGCTCGCCGACGTGTCAGGTGTCGTGCGACTCGGCGAGAACGAGAAGGGCGAGAAGGTCATCACCATCGTCTCCGACGACGGCACCGAGATGGAGTACGCCGTCTCGCGCCGGGCGCACATCAGTGTGCGCGACGGTCAGGAAGTCGCCGCCGGCGACCGCCTGGTCGGCGACGAGAAGAGCCCGCTCGACCCCAAGAAGCTCCTCGAGATCAAGGGTGTGCGCGAGACGCAGCAGTACTTGGTCGAAGAGGTACAGCGCGTGTACCGCGATCAGGGTGTGTCGATCCACGACAAGCACATCGAGGTGATCGTTCGCCAGATGCTGCGACGCGTCACCGTGTCGGAACCGGGAGACAGCGCGTTCTTGCCGGGCGAGAAGGTCGACGCTCGGCGCTACGCCGAGGAGAACCGCCGCCTGGTCGAGGAGGGCCAGGCGCCCGCCGAGGGCCGTCCCGAGCTGATGGGGATCACCAAGGCGTCGCTCGCGACCGACTCGTGGTTGTCGGCGGCGTCGTTCCAGGAGACGACACGGGTGCTCACCGAGGCCGCGATCGAGGGCCGCTCCGACGGTCTCGAGGGCTTGAAGGAGAACGTGATCATCGGCAAGCTCATCCCGGCCGGGACGGGCATGCCGCTGTATCGCAACATCCGCACCGAGGCGCCCGACTATGAGCCGTTGCCGTTCTACACGTCCGAGGCCGAAGAGGAGATGGACCTCGCGACGTGGTTGCGGGAGGCGAGCTCGTCGCGTGCGGCCGAGACCGACTTCGGGATCCTCGCCGGCGGTGAGCCGATCGAAGGTGCGCCCGAAGCCGAGTTCACGCCGACGGGCGAGGTGCACCTCGGCGGCGACGAGGCCGAGCCCGGCGAGTTCGCCGCGGGCGAGTAGCGCTCAGAGGTTCCTGCGCCATCTGACATCGCAATGCGATGTCAGATGGCGCAAAGCCTTCCCGGTCGACGACTCCGCGCGCGATGATCGGTGTGTGGGGAGAGTGGGGAGAGTGGGGAGGCCGCGGACGCCGGTCCTGTTCGGGCGCGCGCCCGAGACGGGCATGCTGCGCGACGCGCTCGCCGAGACCGCGGGCGGGACGGGGCGGCTCGTGCTCGTCGGCGGCGAACCCGGTGCCGGCAAGACGCGCCTGCTCGACGAATTCGAGCGTACGTCCGGCGCGCGTTGCGTGCGCGGTCACTGGGTCGACGGCGGCGCCGACGCGCTTCCGTACGGCGCATGGATCGAGCTGCTGTCGTCGCTCGTGCGCGAGCTCGGCGACGCGTTCGCCGGCGACGCTCGCGCCGAGCTGCGTCGACTGCTGAACGACCTCGACGGCGAGGCGCACGACGCGAGGCGCGACGGGCGCGCGCTGATGTTCCAAGCGGTCGTCGACTTGCTCGAGCGGGGCGGTTCCGGCGGCCCGCTCGTGTGCATGCTCGAGGATCTCCACTGGGTCGATCCCGCGAGTCGCGAGCTCCTGCTCACGGTCACGCGCCGGCTTCATCGAGTGCCGGTGTTGCTCGTCGTGACGTACCGGAACGAGCAGCAGTTGGCCGACCTGCGGCACCTGGTCTCGGAGCTGCAGCGATCCGGCGCAACGCGGATCGAGCTGGCACGCCTCTCCGGCGAGGACGCCGCCGCGATGATCGAGCTGTTGACCTCGGGTTCGCTCGACGCGGTCGCAGCCGGTCGCATTGCCGAACGCAGCGAAGGCAACCCACTCTTCATCGAGGAGCTCGTGCACGCGAGCGACGCGACGTTGCCGATCTCCTTGCGCGATCTCCTCCTGGCGCGTTGCAACCGTCTGGGCGCCGACGCCCGGAAGCTCGTCGATACCGCGGCCGTGATCGGTGCTCACGCATCCCGTGCGTGGCTCGTCGCGGCGTCGTCGGTCGAGGGCGAACGGGCGCGCTCGGCCGCGCGCGAGGCGGTCGACGGCGGCGTCCTCGTGCCCGACGACGACGGCCGGGGATACGCGTTCCGTCACGCGCTGCTGCGCGAGGCGGCGCTGGCCGAGCTGGTTCCCGACGAGCGTGTGGCGCTGCATCGGGCGATTGCCGTCGCGCTCGACCGGCGACCCGAGCTGCGGGTGGAGGTGGATCGCGTCCCCGACCTC
>DATMUX010000049.1:0-3447 GCA_035563695.1 Acidimicrobiia bacterium | reverse complement strand
CGTCGGGGTCGTGATGCTCGGCATGTGGGCGATCGCGTGGTACTTCACCACGAGGGCCGGCGCCGCCATGCTCGGCCAGCAGACGCCGGCGGTGAAAGCCGACGATGTCGTGAACCCGCTGAACACCGCGTGGGTGTTGGTCGCGGCGTTCCTGGTGTTCTTCATGCAGGCGGGCTTCATGATGCTCGAGGCGGGCTTCGCGCGCACGCGTGAGATCTCGAACATCATGCTCGAGTGCATCGCCGACACCTGCCTGTGCGGCCTGCTGTTCTGGGCGTTCGGATTCGCGTTCATGTTCGGCAGCGGCAACGGCTGGATCGGGCACCAGTACTTCTTCCTGAACAACGCGCCCGCGACATACGGGTCGACGGGCGTGGCGTTCCTCGCGTTCTTTCTGTTCCAGTTCGCCTTCGCCGACACCTGCAGCACGATCACGTCGGGTGCGATGGTGGGTCGCACCGCGTTCGGTGGTGACCTGCTGTACAGCCTCGGCGTCAGTGGCCTGATCTACCCGATCGTCGGCCACTGGATCTGGGGACCCGACGGGTGGCTCGCGACGCAGAGCACTCCGTTCCGCGACTTCGCCGGCTCGACGGTGGTGCACACCGTCGGCGGGATACTCGCGCTCGCGGGTGCGATCGCCCTGGGCCCGCGGCTCGGGCGCAGGTTCAAGCGCGACGGCGGCGGCATGCCGCCCGGCCACGACATGATCCTGGCCTCCCTCGGCGGTGTGATCCTGTGGTTCGGCTGGTACGGGTTCAACCCCGGGTCGACGCTCTCGGCGATGGACTTCGCCGGTATCGGGCGCGTCGCGACGAACACGACGCTGGCCGCGTGCGCGGGCGGGCTCGCCGCGATGTTCTTCGTCTATCCGCGCTCGCATAAGTGGGACACGGGGATCTCCATCAACGGGTTCCTCGCGGGGCTCGTCGCGATCACGTGCCCGTGCTATTGGGTGTCGCCGTTCGGTTCGATCTGTATCGGCGCGCTCGCGGGCGTGATCATGGTGCTCGCGGTCGACTTCGTGGAGTGGCTCCGCGTCGACGACCCGATCGGCGCGGTCGCGGTACATGGTGCGTGCGGCATCTTCGGCACGATCAGCCTCGGGTTGTTCGCCACGGGCCAATTCGGCGTGCCGGGGCCGACGGGTGCCGACAACTCGTCGCCGGTCACCGGGTTGTTCTACGGGGGCGGCGCACACCAGCTCGGCATACAGGTCGTGGGCAGCGCGGTCGTCACGATCACTGTGCTCGTGCTCGGCCTGGCGTTGATGTACGCGGTGAAGGCCGCCGGGGTGCTGCGCGTCTCGGAGGACATCGAGGTCGCCGGCATCGACATCCACGAGCACGGCGCGCCCGCATACCACCCCGAGTACGCCTACATGGGCTATTCGGCGATCCCGTCCGGCAAGCCCGCGGGCACTGTGTCGCTCCCTGCGGGCGCGGCGTCTCCGGTCGGAGTCGGCGAGTAGGACCCGCGACCCGCGAACGAGGAAGGAACGTTCATGTATCTCGTCACGGCAATCATCAAGCCGCACCGGCTCGAGGACGTCACGGAGAGCCTCAAGGACCTCGGCGTCAGCGGCATCACGGTCTCCGAGGTGCAGGGCTTCGGCCGCCAGCGCGGTCACACCGAGGTGTACCGAGGCTCCGAGTACCGCGTCGACTTCCTGCCGAAGGTGATGCTCCAGGTCGCGTGTGACGACACCGCGGCCGACAAGATCGCCGACACCATCGTGCCCGCCGCCCGCACCGGCAAGATCGGCGACGGCAAGGTGTGGATCCAGGAGCTCGCCCGAATCGTGCGCGTGCGCACCGGGGAGACCGGCGCCGACGCGCTCTGACAACGGCCCACGAACCGAAGCGGGGAGAGCGGCGCGCCCGCCGGTCTCCCCGCTTCGTCCATTGCGGTCCGTCAAACGGTGGGAACGGGTTGGATCTCGGCGAGGTACCCGTGCCCGCGCACCGTGTGGATCCGCACGCCGAGCGGCCCGACGCGCCGGCGCAAGGTCTTGATGCGCGCGTCGATGGCGCGCGCGTTCGGGACGCCGTCGGGCCAGCCGAAGCGTTCGAGTCGCGCCCGGCCGACGACACGACCGGGGCGGCCGAGGAACTCGGTCATCAGGCGGGTCTCGATCGGTGACAGCACGATCCAATCGTCGCCGCGCCAGATCACGCCGTGATCGTCGACGATCGGCGTGATCGCGCTCGCAGTCCGCCGCAGCGCAACGATGCGCTGCTGCATCTCGCGCTCGTCGGGTGGGCGGCGCATCCAGTCGGCGAGGGGATCGTCGATCTCGGGCATCGTTTCGTCCGGATCCACGAGCAACAGGCGCGGTGCGCCGATGCGCGACAACTCGTCGGCGCGGTCACGATGTTCGGGCCAGAGCAGGACGACGACACCGTCGATGTCGACGGGTGCGTCGAGCCAACGCTCGGCGGGAGCGTGGGACGTTTCCACGGCAATACCTCCACGGCGCCGGCGCGCACGCCGGCTCGTCGAACGCGCGAGCGCACGCCGGCGGCGTGCGGACGCGACTCAGGACGCGAGGAGGAAGACCGGGGGCGCGCGGCGGCGCGCCGGGAGGTTGCCGGGACGGGGCGGTGTCGCGGGAGCCCAGCGGTACCGCCGGCGGAGGATCGCGGCGGCGACCAGGACGCCGAGCGCCGTCGCCGCGCCGGTCAGGACCGGGCGGTGGGCGCCACCCGGTCGCGCGACGAGCAAGGTCACGTTCGTTTCGTGAAGGCCGGCGGCGGTGGTGTGCCGGGTGCCGAGCTCGAAGGTGTCGTCGTACCGGGGCTGTGTCCCGAGCGCGAGCGCGCCGACGGTCAGGGTGACCGCGCACGCGGCCAGCAACACCCGTCCGAGCTTCGATCCCCGCGTCATCTCCGGGGCAAGAGTACGACCCGATTGTGAACGCCGTGTGACCGGATCGTCGCGGGAAGCGACCCGGCCGGGCCGTCGGGGCGCCTGGTCGCGTGAACGCGTCCCGGGATCGAGGTGCCGCCTGGGGCCTCAGATCGGTGGTGTCTCGAAGTGGGCGACCACCTTTTCGGTGTGACGCGCGAGGTCGACACTCTCGCGGTCGCGCAGGTACGACGTGACGATCTGCATGCCGACGGGCAACCCTTCGTCCGTGTGCCCGATCGGCACGACGCATGCGGGAAAGCCGATGACGTTGATCAAGCCGGTCCATTGTGGGATCTCGGTCATGACGTTGCGCGCGACTCCGTCGATGTCGATAGTGCGCGCGAACGGATCGCCGTCGAGGTCGTGCCGGGGCGCGGCCGACAACACGGCCGGGCACAACAAAGCGTCGTAGTCGTCGTACCATGCTCGCCAACGGTCGCGCACCTCCTCTCGCCGTTCGTGGTTCCGGATCCATCTGATGTGCGATCCGCTGGCGGCCGTTTGGATGTCGGCGGGGAGGCTCGGTGATGCGGCCGA
>DATMUX010000048.1:0-2878 GCA_035563695.1 Acidimicrobiia bacterium | reverse complement strand
CGATCATCACCATCGCGTCCCAATCGAGAGTCAACGCGTGCTCGATCCCGGCTTGACGGGCGGCCGCGCGTCCCGGCTCCTCGTCTGCGCCGCGCTCGAGCACCATCGCACCGGCGGATCTCGCGAGTTCCGCAGTGCGATCCGTGCATCGGTCGGCGACGACGAGCAGCTGGTCGCGATCGCGCATGTCGGCGGTCACCGCCGACAGCGTGTCGGCGATGACCTTCTCCTCGTTGAATGCCGGTATGAGCACGATGAACCGCACGGGAGGGACCGCACCGTCCGCGCGCGGGGCTCGGTAGAAGATCGACGCGACGGCGAGCAGCCCCAGGTGTACAGCACTGGCTGCGCCGAGTACCCCGAACACGATCGCCGCAGCGACGAGGACGATGGTCATGCGAGGCCTCGCCGTAGCGACCGCGGCATCTCGTTACCCGATCCTGTGGTGCTCGGTGGCGCCTGCGTGCGTCCAGATCACTTCGGGCGTGCCCTTCGCGAGTACGGCCGCGATCCGCGACGCCGTGTGCCCGTCCCAGAGCTCCGGGCGCCGCGGCGCCACCGGCTCGGTGATGACACGAGCGGCGACGGATCGGATGGTATCGGGGTCGGTGCCGACAAGATGATTGGTTCCCTCGGTCACCGTGATCGGCCGCTCCGTGTTGTCGCGGAGCGTCAAGCACGGCACGCCGAGCACCGTGGTCTCCTCCTGGATGCCACCCGAGTCGGTGAGCACGATCGCCGCTCCGGCCTCGAGGCACAGGAACTCGAGATAACCGAGGGGTTCGAGGAAGCGGATCCAGCCCGTTGCATCTCCGAGACCCGACGTCTCGATCGTCGCGCGCGTGCGCGGATGCACGGGGAACAGCAGCGGCACCTCCGCCGCGATGTCATCGAGCGCGTGCAGCACGCCGGCGAACCGCGCGGGGTCGTCGACGAGCGCGGGCCGGTGCAAGGTCACCAAACCGAACGGGGGCTGCAGCTCGAGGTCGGCGCGGATCGGGCACTTCATCGCGACGTCGAGGTTCGCGAGCAGGCTGTCGACCATGATGTTCCCGACGCGGTGGATACGGCTCGGGTGCACACCTTCGGCGATCAGGTTTTCGTCGGCGTCGGCCGACGGTGTGAACAGCCACGTCGAGATCGCGTCGACTGCGAGGCGGTTGATCTCCTCGGGCATCGCGTGATCGAACGAACGAAGACCCGCTTCGACGTGCGCAACGGGTAAGCCCAGCTTGGCCCCGACGAGCGCGCACGCCAGCGTCGAGTTCACGTCGCCCACGGTCACGATCTGGTCGACGGGGTTCTCGTCGAGCCATTCGGCGAAGCTGATCATCACCTTCGCCGTCTGTACCGCATGCGTCTCGGAGCCGACTTCGAGGTTGGCATCGGGCTCGGGTATGCCGAGATCTCGGAAGAGGGCCTCGGACATCGCCCAGTCGTAATGCTGGCCGGTGTGCACCAGCTTCGCGTCGATGCCGCACTCGGCGAGACTGACGAGCAGCGGCGCGATCTTCACGAAGTTCGGCCGCGCGCCCGCGATCACCGCGACCCTCATCGCCGCCCTTTCCACCACTCGTGCCACGTCATCCGAATGAACGCCGAGTTCGTGAACAGGTACCGGCGCCACATGCGACGCGGCTCCTGAACGAGGCGCCACGCCCACTCGAGGCCGCTGCGCTGCATCCACTGCGGCGCCCGGCTGACCTTGCCCGCGATGACGTCGAACGAGCCGCCGACGCCCATGACGAACGGGACGCCGAGCGCGTGCAGGTGCTCGTTGAGCCAGAACTCCTTGCGCGGGCTGGGGATCGCGAGGAAGAGGATGTCGGGCGATGCCGAACGGACCTGTTCGATCACCGCCGAGTCGTCGTCCCAGTAGCCGTTGCGAGAGCCCGCGACCCGCAAGCCCGGATAGCGCGCGGTGAACGCCTCGACCGTGCGCTCGACGACTTCGTCGGTCGCACCGAGGAAGTAGACCGAGTAGCCGTCGTCCCGCGCCGCTCGGACGAGTCGTTCGAACAAGTCGATGCCGGCAACTCGTTCCGGGAGCGGCGCGTGCAGGACGCGTCCGGCCCACACGACGGCCATGCCATCGGCGTTCACGAGATCGCACCCTTGCACGACGCGTCGCAGCGCAGGGTCGTGCGCCATCTCGACGACCTTGGCCGCGTTGAGCACGACGTGCTGGTGTGGCTGTCCCGTCGCGATCATCGCACGCGCCGCCGCGATGGTGTCGTCGAGCGTCAACGCGTCGACCTGCACGCCGAACAACTCGACGCGGTTCCGGCGCTTCGTCGGCTCGGCAGGTGCTTCAGGCATCGCCGTCATCTGTCGCCCGTGGTTCGCGTCCGGCCCAGGCTTCGAGCATCCACCCGAGATGGTAGGGGCGGCACGTTCGGTTCACCTCGAGGGCCCGGCCCGAGGCGCGCAGCGGGCGGCCGATGGTCGCCGAGCCCGCGGTGTTGGCCGCGAGTGCGACGCGATTCCACGGGCCACGCCGGCGGATCGACCGGTGCGCGAAGTGATTCGCGGCGTCGAGCAGGTCGACGCCAAGCTCGTTGTGACCGCGCGACCATTCCAGCCCCGCGATCGCCGCGGCTCGGTAGCGCGGATCTCCGGTCGCATCGGTCAGGTCGAGCAGTGCCATCGGAGCCATCGCGTCCTGATGCACCGTGTACACCTCGTAGCGCTCGACGATGATTCCGCGCCGGGCGTCGAACAGCCAGGGCCAGCCGCCGTCGGCGAGCTGCAGGCGTAGCAGTTCGTCGGCCGCGTCGACCGCGAGCGCGCGCGCGTCGCCGTCGAGGCCGAGCTTCGCGACGGTGGCGAGCGCAAGGACGGCGTAGATCTCGGTCGCGAAGTTGGGGAAGCGGCTCCG
>DATMUX010000047.1:0-3927 GCA_035563695.1 Acidimicrobiia bacterium | reverse complement strand
GGCGGCGGCGCCCATGTCGCGGGTGAAGTCGCCGCCGACGACGAACGCGCCGCCTGCCCGGACGAGCTCGCGGGAGAGGTCGCCGGTCCCAGAGCCGAGGTCGAGCACGCGTGCACCGCTCGGGCGGGCGGCCCGGGCTGCGGCGCGCCGCCAGCTTCCGTCCATGCCGAAGCTCATCAGCCGGTTCATCGCGTCGTATCGGCCGACGATCCGGCCAAACATCGTCTGGATCCGGCGCGCCCGAGCGTCGTCCGGCGTCGGTGACGGACCGGGCGATGGGTCGTTATGCACAGTGGTCATTGTCCGTCCCGGCCCTGGCTGTTAGGCTGAAAAACCGACTGACGCGTCGGTCGCGTTTAGCGCGTCTATTCGGAGCAGAGCAGCCTCGTCATGGACTACGAGCAGCCGCGCGCCAACGAACGCCACAAGCGCATCCTCGATGCCGCGCTGAAGGTCTTCTCCCGAAAAGGCTACCGCGATACGGCCGTCGATGACATCGCCGAGGAGTCGGAGACGTCGAAGGGCGGCGTGTACTTCCACTTCTCGGGCAAGCAGGCGATCTTCCTCGCCCTAATGGACCGCGCCGCGGCGATGCTCCTCAGGCGCATCGAGGATGCGATCGCGCGCGAAGCAGAGCCGCTAACGCGGGCGGAGGTGGCGCTCCACGTCGTGCTGCGCACGTTTGGCGCCCACCGGGCGCTGGCCCGGCTGTTCGTGGTCGAGGCGCTGGGGGCCGGGAGAGAGTTCCACGCCCGGCTGATGGAGATCCACGAGATGTTCATCCATGTCATGAAGCACCATCTGGACGAGGCGGTGGCCGCGGGCGCGATCGATCCCGTCGATACGGAGCTGGCCGGCCGGGCGTGGTTCGGCGCTGTCTCCGAGGTAATCACCCACTGGTTGCTGGCCGAACGCCCGGCGCCGCTCGAAGACACCTACGGCGCCCTGCGGCCAATGATTTTCCGCAGCGTCGGGGCACGGGAGCCGCAGCGATGATCATCGCACCGACGCCACTCGGGCGCCGTGCGGCGCTGCTCCGCGATGCCGCGGCACTCGCGGGGCGGCGCGGGCGGCCCGTGCTGGCGTGCATGAGCGAGCCGGCGCCGCTGGTCGACGTGCTGGCGGTCTACCGTCGCGCAGCGAGCCTGACGCCGACCGCGTGGTACTGGGAGCAGCCATCGCGGGCCGCGGCAATGGTCGCGGCGGGCGTCGCATGGTCGACGCGGCCCCGCGGCACCGGCCGGTTCGATGACAGTGCGTCGGCATGGAAGGCCATCGTGGCGGATGCGATCGGTGACGTCGAGGATCTGGTGTGTTTCGGTGCGTTCTCGTTCGATGCGGAGCGCGAGTACGACGCGCACTGGCGCGCATTCGGCGACGGCGAGCTTGTCGTGCCGGAGGTTATGTACCGCCGCGACGGCGAGCGCGCCCGCGTGACGCGCGCCACGCTCGTCGAGCCAGACGCACCGACGTCTCGACTGGACCTGCGACTAGATGCGATCTTCGAGCCGAGCGGCACGCTCGCCGGCGAGCGCGTCGGGCGTTTGGTCGGGCGTGACGAGACGCCGGATTCCGGGAGCTGGATGCGCAGCGTCGAGGCGCTGACCGCAGCGATCCGCCCCGGTGGCGTCGACAAGGTGGTGCTGGCGCGTGAGGTCGTGCTGACTGCAGCGGACCCCATCGACGAGGTGCCGCCGCTGGCACGCCTGCGGGAGAGCTACCCGAACTGCACGATTTTCGCGACCCGGCGGGGCGACGCCTGCTTCCTCGGCGCGACGCCGGAGCGGCTGGTGCGCGTGGACGAACGGCGGGTTTCGGTGTCGTGCCTGGCGGGGTCGAGCCGTCGCGGCGTGGACGACGCCGACGACGCGGCGGTCGGCGCGGCGCTGCTCGCCGATCCGAAGGAGCGCAGCGAGCACAGTCTCGTGCTCGCGACGATCCTAAGCTCGCTGGCGCCGCTGTGCGACGACGTGCGCGCGCCGTCCGATCCGGTGCTGATGCGCATGCCCAACGTGCAGCACCTCCACACGCCCGTCGAGGCGACCCTGCGCTGCGGCGCGGGCGCGCTCGACCTCCTTGCGCGGCTGCACCCGACGCCGGCGGTCGGCGGCGTGCCAACGCAGGCCGCACTCGATGCCATCCGTGAGCACGAGCCGTTCGACCGCGGCTGGTACGCGGGGCCGGTCGGCTGGCTGGACGCGCGCGGAAACGGCGAGTTCGCGGTAGCGATCCGCTCGGGGCTGGTGCGCGGCGCCGAGGCGCGACTATACGCGGGCTGCGGCATCGTGCGCGACTCGGTGCCCGCACGCGAGTGGGAAGAATCGATGATGAAACTGAGGCCGATGCTGTGCGCGCTGCACCTGCTCTGACCGAGGTCCGCGACGCGCTCGACGTGTCCGTCGGAGCGTTCGTCGACGAGCTGGCGCGCGCCGGCGTGCGCCACGCCGTCATCTGCCCGGGATCGCGGTCGACGCCGCTGGCGATGCTGCTCGACGCGCACCCGGGGATCCGGGCGTGGATGCACCTCGACGAGCGGTCGGCGGCGTACTTCGCGCTCGGCATGGCGAAGGCGTCGCGCGAGCCGGTCGCCGTTCTCGCCACCTCCGGCACGGCGACGGTCAACTTCGCACCTGCAGTCGTCGAGGCGTATTACTCGAAGGTGCCGCTGGTGGTGCTGACGGCCGACCGGCCTCCGGAGCTGCGCGGCGTCGGCGCGCCGCAGACCATCGACCAGGCGCGGCTGTACGGCCCGCACGTGAAATGGTCTGTAGAGATGCCGCTGCCGGAGGCGACGGACGAAGCGGCGCGACACTGGCGGCTCGTCGCGGCGCGCGCCGCCGCCGCCGCGGCCGAGGCGCCATGCGGCCCGGCCCACCTCAACTTTCCCTTCCGCGAGCCGCTGATCCCGGCGATGACCGGCGCGCCGGCGGCGGACGTCGCGGCGGCGAGAGTGACCTCCAGCCCGAGATGCGCGCGCGCAGGCGACATCGAGGCCATCGCCGACGAGCTGCGAGCGCGGCGGCGCGGCATCATCGTCTGCGGGCCGGGCGACGACCCGGACCTGGCGGACGCCGTCGCGCCGCTCGCGCGGGCGCTCGGCTACCCGGTGCTGGCGGACCCGCTGTCGGGCCTGCGCTGCGGGCGGCACGACCGCTCGCTCATTGTCTCGGCGTACGACGCGTTCCTGCGCGAACCCGTCGCAGTCGACGCACTGCGGCCGGACGCGGTGCTGCGCTTCGGCGAGCAGCCGACGTCGAAACCGCTCGTCACGCTGCTCAGGGCGTGCGAGGAGGCGGCACAGATCATCGTGGACGCCGACGGCGGCTGGACGGAGCCGCTGCCGGCTGGCGTGCGCCTCGTCCGCGCCGACGCGGCCCCATTCTGCGCGTCGCTCGCCGCGATCGCACATGTCGCCCTTGATGAGCGGTGGATTCGTGCGTGGACGTCGGCGGATGCGTCGGCGCGGAATGCGATCGCGTTGCATCTGGTCGAGGGCGACGAGCTCACGGAACCGGCGCTGATCGCCGACCTGGCCGACGTGTTGCCGCACGGCGCCGCGGTTTTCGCTGGCAACAGCATGCCGGTGCGCGACGTCGACAGCTTCTTCGCGTCGTCGGGCGCGCGGCTACGGTTCATGGCGAACCGCGGCGTCAACGGCATCGACGGCGTCGTCTCGAGCGCGCTCGGCGCTGCCACGGTCGTCGGGCCATTGGTGCTCGTCGCCGGTGACCTGTCGTTCTACCACGACATGAACGGGCTGCTTGCGGCGAAGCGGCATGCCATCGATGCGACGATCGTGCTGGTGAACAACGACGGCGGCGGCATCTTCTCGTTCCTGCCGCAGGCGCAGCACCCGGAGCGGTTCGAGGAGTTGTTCGGGACGCCGCACGGGCTCAATTTCGCGGCAGCGGCAGCCGTCTACGGGCT
>DATMUX010000046.1:0-16757 GCA_035563695.1 Acidimicrobiia bacterium | reverse complement strand
GGTAGTCGTACGGCCGCGCAGGTGAACGCGGCGACGCAGAAAGGTGTCGCGTATATCGACGCGCACCAGAACTCGGACGGCAGTTTCGGCAGCAACTACAAGGTCGCGGAAACTGGGATGGCGTTGCTGTCGTACAGCGTGATCGACAAGGGCAGCTTCGCCAACCTGTCGGCGAGCTACCAGACGCATGTGAAGAGCGCGATCGCGTGGCTTCTCGCGACTCAGGACACCACGTCCTCGATCAACAAAGGTTCGTTCGCGCTCGATAGCGAGGACTACCGCACCTACAACACCGGGATCGCGCTCGCCGGTCTGAGCGCGTTCTCGACAGTGAACTCGAAGGTTCCCGCGGCGATTACCGCGGGCCGGGCATTCCTGGTCAACGAGTTCCAGGCGCCGCCGTTCGAGCAGTGCTCTTCGGCGGACAACTCCCCGACTGCCACGTACTGCGGCGGCTGGAACTATGAGGCGAGCACGGGGCGTTCGGACGAGTCGAACACCGGATTCGCGATGACGGGACTGCACCTGTCGGGTGGTGTTCCCGCAGCGGTTGCGAGTGTCGACATCGGCTGGCAGCACCACATTCAGGCGATCTCGTCGAATTCCTACGCCAAGGGGCGCAACGATGGTGGCGGCTCCTACCAGCCGTTCGACGTGGCAAGTGGGGGCGACAGTTTCGCGTCGAACGCGAACGATACGGGATCGATGCTGTTCAGCCTGGCGTTCGACAAGGTCGCCGCGTCGGACCCGCACGTCGTCGCGGGTATCAAGTTCGGTCAGGCCGTGCTCGACGAATACGAGGTCGAGGCCCCGGCGAACCACACGATGGTGTTCCACACGACCAACACGTTGACGGGAACGTGCAAGATCGGCACGACGAACTGCCAGTGGAACCACGAACCCGAAGAAGGGGGGTTCCACTACTCGCTGTTCGCCCTCGCCAAGGGCATCGGGTCGTACGTCTCGCCCGATCTCACCAGCGCGTCGAACTGGTACGCGAAGGTCGCCGATCTCCTCCTCGGAGAACAGCAGACCGACGGCTCGTGGCCCAGGGACGGTCGCGACGACGCGAGCATCATCTTCGCGACCGGCTTGTCGGTGAGTGCGCTCGGGCTCGTCGCAGTGCAGACCACGCCGACGGTGACCGTCTCCGGGACGTCGACGACCGGGACGGTGACGTTCACCGCGACGGTGACGCCCCCGGCGAGCACCACGCCCGTTCCGACCGGAACCTTGACCTGGACCGTCACCGGGCCCGACGGCAAGACCGTGCCGTGCTCGACCACGACGAAGCTCGCCGCCGGCAGCGGGAACACCGCGACCGCGACCTGCACCGTCAACGGCGCGACACCAGGTGCCTCGTACACCGCAACGGCCACCTACAGCGGCGACCCCAACTACAAGGCGGCGTCCGGAACGGGCTCCGTCGTGACGGAGCAAGCCGCGAGCACGACCACCACGACGGTCATCGCAGTGTTGCCGCGCACCGGCGCCGGCTCGACCACTCCTGCACTCGTGGCCGCGCTCGCGTTGGTCGTGGCCGGTCTTGCGCTCGCCGGACTCCGACGCAAACCGCGCACCACCTGATGCACCAAGTCTCCGGACCCGTGCGGGTTGCGCGGGTCCGGAGGCACCACCCTCGCACGACTCCCGCGCTCGGGCTGAGCCCTCCGTCAGCGCATGACGCCGGCGGCGATGGAGGCGGGGATGTCGAGCGCTGACAGCAACCCCGGCGGGGCGGCACACACCGCCGGGATCGAGTTCACGATCCGGCCGGCCGTTCCGATGACGCCCGGATCGCCCTGGCCGGGCCGGGCCGTCATCTGCACGTCGCACTGGTAGCTGGGCGTGCCCGTGACCACTACTCGGTAGCCGCCCGCGCCGACGGGTTGCGGCCAGTCGGGGCACAGCGCATCGTCGAGGCGGGTCACGTGCTCGACGACGATGCGCGGCTCTGCCCCGACCAGACCCTGCACCTCGAAGCGCAGCGCCGCCGTCGTGCCCTCTTCGATCACGCCGAAGCCGAGGTCGATCTTCTCGGGCGCGGGCCGGCGCTCGTGCGTCTCGAGCAGCTCGTCGACCTCGACCCCGAGGCCGGCGGCGAGCACCTTCACCACGCCGCCCCAGGCGAACGACAGCACGCCGGGGATCAACAGCAGCGGACGCGCGTCGAGCGGCTGCCCGAAACCCATCGTGTCGAACAGCACCGTCGGCTGCTCGTAGTGCCGGTAGTTGACGATCTCCATCACCCGCAGTTGCTCGACGTCCTCGCAGGTGCCGGCCAGCAGCAGTGGCAAGGCGTCGTTCGCCCAGCCGGGATCGATGCCCGACGTGAAGCACGACACGCCGGCCTCGCGGCACGCGTCGTCGAGCGGTGCGCGCATCGCGGCGTCGACGTGCCGCGGCCACACCATCGCGACTGCAGAGCTCGACACGACGTTCTTACCGGCGCGCAGGATGCGGGCCATATCGGTGATCGCCTCCTGCGGCCGCAGGTCGGCCGTGGCCGTGTAGCAGACACAATCGGCGTCGAGGGCCAGCAGGGCCTCGGCGTCGTCGGTCGCGTGGACGCCGGTCGGAGGCAGGCCGCACAACTCGCCCGCATCGCGTCCCACCTTGGCGGCGCTGTGCACCCACACGCCCGCGAGCTCGAGCTCGGGATGGCGGATGATGCACCGCAACGCGGCCTGTCCCACGTTGCCGGTGCTCCACTGGATCACGCGGTACGTCATGAGGCGCGCCCGGCGGCCTGCGCGGCCGCCGTCGTCGCGTCGAGCTGCCGTTGGATGATGTCGAGCCCGCGGTCCCAGAAGTTCGGGTCGGTGAGATCGACGTCGACGAGCTTCCCCAGCTCCTCGGGGGGCATCGATCCGCCGGCCCGCAGGAGATCGAGGTACTGGGGCACGAAGTCGGCGCCGCGCGCCTCGTACTGGGCGTACACCGACAGCGCAAGGAGCTGGCCGTACGCGTACGCGTAGACGTAACCCGGTGTGCCGATGAAGTGCGGGATGTACGACCACCACGCGCGGTACCCGTCGGTGACCTCGACCGCGTCGCCCAACATGTCGCGTTGCGCGCTCGCCCACAGGTCGCCGATGCGCTCGGTCGACAGCTCGCCTTCGTCGCGACGCGCGTTGTGCACGGCGTCTTCGAAGCGGTTCATCGCGATCTGGCGGAAGACCGTCGCGATCTGGTCCTCGAGGTTCGAGGCGAGCAACGCGAGCCGCTCCTGCGGGTCGGTGACCTCTTCGAGCAGGCGCCCGAACGTCACCGTCTCGCCGAACACCGACGCGGTCTCCGCGAGCGTCAACGGCGTTCCCTGGTGGAACACACCCTGCTCGCGCGCCAGATAGGCGTGCAGGCCGTGCCCGAGCTCGTGGGCGAGCGTGAGCACGTCGCGCCGGCGCGCCGTCCAGTTCAGCAACAGGTACGGGTGGTGGGAGGGCACGGTGTACGCGCAGAAGGCGCCCGGGCGCTTGCCGGGCCGGGCGGGTGCGTCGATCCACGAGCCGTCGAAGAACCGTTGCGCGGCGTCGGCGAGCTCGGGTGAGAACGACGCGTACGCGTCGAGCACCAACGCCTTCGCCGATTGCCACCCGACCTGCGCCTCGACCTCGGCGACGGACGCCATCCGGTCGTAATCGGCGAGGCGATCGAGGCCGAGCAGCCGGGCCTTGAGCGCGTACCAGCGCTGCGGGATCTCGTACCGGCCGCGCACCGCCTCGACGAGCGCCCGGACCGATTCGTCGCTCGCCTCGTTCGACAGGTTGCGGCTCGAGATCCAGGTGTCGTAGTGGCGCAGCCGGTCGTCGATCGACTTGTCCGAGAGCAATGTGTTGAATACGAAGGTGCGCGTGCGCAGGCCCGGTTGCAGCGCGGCCGTGACCGCGTCGGCCGCGGCACGCCGCACTTCGCGGTCCGGCGCGTGCAGGCGCGCGAGCGCGGCTTCGAGGGTCGTGGTCTCGCCGTCGAGCGCGACTTCGATGCTCGAGACCTGCTCCTCGAAGAGCCGTTGCCAGGCGCCGCGGCCGGTGATCTGCTTCTCGTTGAGGACGATCTCTTCGGGCTCCGTCAGCAGATGAGGGCGGTAGCGCCGCGCCGCGCGCAGGTGATGGCGCGCGAACGTGAGCTGTTCGCCGGAGAGCAGCGCTTCGACCCGGTCGTCGTCGAGCGCGGCCCACTCGAGCTCGAAGAACAGCAGCTTCGTCGAGATCGCCGTGGCCCTCTCCTCGACACGCTGCATCCGCGCGCCGCGCGCCGGATCGGTGGTGTCGGTCGCGAAGTCGAGGCCCGCGTAGCTGCCGGCGCGCCCGACGAGATCGTGCACGTCGGCGAGCGCGAGCATGAACGACGCGAGGCCGTCGGCGTCGAGGGCGGCGACGCGCCCCCGCCATCGCTCCAACTCGGTCGCACGCGCATCGGCCGCATCGAGCAGCTCCGCGATTCCTTGATCGCCGGGAACCGGGAGCAGCGGGTCGAGGTCCCACAAGATCCGGGCCGCGGTCAGATCGTCGTCGGTACTCGTCGCAGTCATGGGGCGACACTACCTACCCGGCGGAGGAAGTCGAGCAGGCCATCGACGAGATCGAGATCGGCGACGTCGGCGAGCGGCACCCACGCCGCCTCGCGTGCGTCGTCGCCGGCCCGAGGCGTCTGACCGGTGGGCACCGCCTGTGCGAAGAAGTCGAGGATGACGAAGTGATGGTCGGCGCCGATGCGTTCGGCGAACCCGGCCAGGTCGTCGACCCGGACGGCGATGCCCGTCTCCTCCCGGACCTCGCGCACGACGGCGGCCTGCAACCGCTCCCCCGCTTCGACCCGGCCGCCGGGCACCGACCAGAGCCCCGCGCCCGGCGGGCGCGCGCGGCGGACGAGCAGCAACGCGCCGTCCTCGACGACGATCGCACCGACGGCCGGCTCCGGGCGCGGTGTCACGGCTTCATCGCGTCAGAGCGCGCGGTGCATCACGAGTACCCGCGCCGTGAATCCCGATCGCTCGAAGAAGTTCTTCGCGTCGCGCGCGCCCGGCAGCGCGTACGCGTCGACACCCGCACAGCCCGCGTCGGCGCAGAACGCCACGAGCCGCTCGCCGATCGCTTCACCGACGCCCACCGCGCGAGCACCGGCGTCGACGAAGAGGTCGCGAATGACCCCGAGCGCCCCACCGTCGCGCAACCGCTCGATCTCGACGGTCCCGAAGCCCACGATGACGTCGTCGATCGTCCCGACCACGACACGCGCGTCGCTTCGTTCGAGGAGCGCTCGCAGGGAGGCCTCGTGAGGCTCGGGGCGCGCTTCGCGCTGCGACCACAGCGCACCGCCGCGTTGAGTCCCGAGCTCGGCGATCATCGCGCGCGCGAGATCCACCAGCGCGGGCAGGTCCGAGTTCGTCGCCGTGCGCGCCGCCTCCACCAGGGTCGTCCAGCTATCCCGCGAGCTGCTCGATCTTGCCGAGGATCGTACGGCGCTGCCGGTGGGCAGCTTCGTACGCGTGCACTGCGTCGAGCTCGCCGGGTGCGAGGCCGGCCAGACGCTCGACGACTTGCGACGCCGACAACGCGTCGTATCCCGGGATCGGCAGCTCGTCGCTGCGCGGCGCGGGCCGGGGCGCGGTGGCCCGCGCGGGAAGCGACGGCGGCGACGTCGACGGCGCCCATCCGCCCGGCGTGGTGGCAGTGGTCCACCCGCTCGTCTCGCGGGACGCCTCCGGCGCGGTGCGGGCCTCGACCGGCGGCGCGGGAGCCGCCGACGGCGCGGCCGGCGGCACGGCCGTGTCCTCGGGCTCGGCGGCGCGGCGGGCTTCGTCGACGTACTGCTGCATCCGCTCGCGCAGCACGGGAAGTCCGAACGCGATCGCAACCTGGCCGAGGCTGCGCGCACTCGTGACGCGTTGCTGCACGCCGTCGTGGCGGCGATCGATCTCCGCGCGGGCGCGGGCGACGAACACGTCGACGAAGCCGGGCGCCAGATCCTTCA
Organism: Acidimicrobiia bacterium; assembly: GCA_035563695.1. Lineage (GTDB taxonomy): Bacteria > Actinomycetota > Acidimicrobiia > IMCC26256 > PALSA-610 > DATMUX01. The sequence goes on along the minus strand of DATMUX010000046.1, from coordinate 10,781 downwards.
GGAACAGGCCGGCACCGATCGGCGCGTACACGAGCAGCTCGATCGCGCGGTTGAGGTGGTTCGGCTGCTCGGTCATGCCTGGCTCGACGGTTCCTGACTTCGGGACTCTGGGTTGCGAGATTCTCGAGCAACCGCGCCGGCGGCCCCCTCGGCGTCGTAGCCGGCGAGGCTCGGCGCGATCGGTGCGGTGTCGTGTTCGGTTGCCAAGTCTACGGACGGCATCCGGCGTCGACGAGTGAGTGCCACGCCCGCGGCGATCGCCACGACGATCAGCGCCGCGATCGTCGCCCACTCGCCGTAGCGCACGTACGGCGTCTCGCCGCTCGTCGCCGTCACCGCCGTCTCGACCACCGTCCGGTCGAACAAGCGCGTCTGATCGTGCACCACACCGTCGGCGTCGATGACGGCCGTGATACCGGAGATCGCGGCCTGGATCACGGGGCGGCCGGTCTCGGCCGCGCGCATCTGACCGATCGCGAGGTGCTGGGCCGAATTCCCCGATCGCCGGTACGACCGGTTGTTCGTCGACACGACGAGGATCTGGGCGCCCGCGCGCACCACCGGCCGGACCTGGTAGCCGAATGCCGACTCGAAGCAGATGAGGGTGCCGATCTTCGTGCCGGCGACGGGGAAGATGCCGCGGGTGTTGCCCGGCTCGAAGTCGCGGGGGACCTTGTCGAGCTCGCTGATCCAACCTTGGAGCTCGGCCCGGAGCGGCACGTACTCGCCGAACGGCACGAGGTGATGCTTGAGGTAGGTGCCGGCGACGGTGCCGTCGGGCGCGTAGAGCACGTCGAGGTTCGCGGCGCGGTGACCGTCGGGCGGGGCGTCGACCGTCGCGTTCGCGAGCACCCACGCCTGGTGCTGACGCGCGATCGCGGCGAGGTGGTCGTGGATGAACGGGTCGGTCCGGGGATCGCCGTCCATGCTCGACTCAGGGAACACGATCAGGTCGACGGGGTCCGTGATCCGGCGCGCGAGATCGAAGTGACTGTTGGGCAGGTAGCGCGCGGCCAGCTCGGCATCCGTGAGGTCACGGTCCTTGTCGTTGCCCTGCACCAGGGCCACGCGCAACGTCGACACCGCGTGCGGCTCGGCGCGAGTGACGGTGGCTCCGACGACGGCCACGACGACGATCGCGATGCCGGCGTTGGCGCGCGCCCGCGACCGGGCCGAGCGTTCGCCGGCGACGAGATCGGCGATCAGCGCGTTGAGCGCGACCGCGAGATAGGTGACCAGCGTGACGCCGCCTACGGAGGCGGCGGCGCGGGCCGGCGCGAGGTCGTGGAACGAGTAGCCGAGCTCTCCCCACGAGAACCCTCCCAACGGGAAGCGCGCGACGAGCGCGTCGGCACTCACCCAGACCGCGGCCGTGATCCACGGGCTCGACACGCGCCGGGTACTCAGCCAGCCGATGACCGCGCCCGCCAGCGCCCAATAGCCCGCGACCGCGAGGATGAACGGGACGACCGCAACCGCGCCGAAGTACCAGACCCACGAGCACACGATCGTGTAGTAGACGACGCCGGCCGTGAACGCGTACCCGGCGGTCGCGCGCGCGCTCTGACCGCGCCACGCGACGAACAGCGGGACGAGCCCGATGCACGCGAGCCACCCGATGTCGGCGGGCGGCCGGCTGAGACCCAGCAGGACCCCGGCGGCCGCGGCGGCACCGAGCCGCGCGAGCGTCGCGCGGCCCGGCCGCGTCACGCGCAGTCGCGGCAGATCATGCGCTTCTCGTCCGCCAGCTGATGGCGCGGGAGCACCAGGAAGCAGCTCTTGCACAAGAACTCATTCTCACGTCGGGGCACGATCTTCGTGCCGCCCTCGCCGCGATCGTCGGGCTCGTCGTCTTCCTCGTCCTCGTCTTCGAGGCCCGCGGCGGCGGTGCGCTCGCGCAGCACGACGTCGAGCGCCTCCTCGACGTCGTCGGGGTGCAGCTCCTCGTCGAGGTCGACGACGTCGTCCTCTTCGTCCTCTTCGACGGGGGTGCCTGCGTCAGCTTCCTCGAGCGCTTCGGCCGCGAGGGTGGTGTCGAGGTCTTCCTCGAGGCCTTCGTCGATTTCCTCGTCGAGGATTTCGTCGTCCTCGTCGAAGTCGTCGACCAGGACTTCTTCCTCGTCGAGGTCTTCGTCGTCGAGCTCGGGCTCGTCCTCGAACTCGTCGTCACTCATGGGCAGTGCCTTCGTCAGGGGGAGGGAGGGGTGAGCGGGCTTCCAACCACGGCGCGGCCGAATTCCTTCCCGATCACGCAAACCCCCTTTGGGGGCGCGGAGTATAACGCCGCCGACGCGGGGGTTCGGACCAGGTCGCGGGGCCGTGTTTCGGTGTGTCGGGGATCGGTGGACGGACGGGTCCAGGAGACCGTTGGGGCCGCTGGGTGGCCCGACTGCGCTCGGCAGCGGGTTATCGCAACGTTCTCTACTGGGACTCCTGGACGACCGCCCAACCCCCTCGCAAACGCCTCGCCCCCCTGATGAGCTGCCGGCGAAACCGAGCCAGGATGGCTCGGGCCGGGGGCGTCGAGTAGTCAGCCCGAACTACGCGGCGATGTCAAGCGGTGGCGGAGCGCACTGACCAGCGGCGACGCGCGTCGTTGCTGGTCAAGGATTGACGAAAAATTCCGTAACGTTTTCACCGCGGCAGCGCGCGCCGGGCCTCGGCCGCGCGCTCCGCGTCAAGGCGCTCGAGATCGTACGTTCCGTGGTCGACGAAGCGCATCGCCTGCGCGATCGCGTGATGCCCGGCGCGCTCCGCGATCTCGGTGTGCATGGCCTGCGCGATGCGGCGATAGGTCGGATGACCCTGCGGGGAGCTGCGCAACTCGCACAGGTGCATCGCTTCTCGCGCGTTCATCTGCATGACGTAGCGGACCCGGTATCCGAGCGACACCGCGTAGGCCGCCTGATCGTCGAACGTGTCGACGAGCGCCGCGTACAGCTCGGCTGAACGCTCCATCGCTTCGGCGTAGCGCGCGGTCAGTCCGGCTTCATCGATCGCGGCGGGCATCTCGTAGCCGTGATACGGGGTGAGCGGCTGCCACTCGATCGTGAGCATCCGGTGCCGCTGGAGATCACGGAATGCTCCGTAGTCGCCCAGCACGTCGAACCGGTAGCCGGTGCGCTCGAAGGCGCGGCCCGGCTTGTGCCGGCGGTTCGTGCGCTCCCCCACGTAGGCCCGCACGAGCGCGACCCGTTCGTCGGCGCTCAGGGCGCGCACGCGTTCGAGCAGCTGCGGCTCGGGCAGCCGGGTGTGCGGGTAGCAGATCGCGGCGAGCACCTTGTCCTCGCCGTCGGGGTCCCAGTCGACCAGGGTGACCTCGTTCGCGGGCTCGGGCCGCGTGTCGCCGAGGATGCCGTACACGATCGCCCGGGTGTCGTCGCGCGTGGCCTCGAGGTACGCCGACCACGCACCGCCCCGTTCGGGCCGATCGACGCGCACGAGGAAGGAGGGAATGACCTTGCGGAGCTCGTCGAGCATGAGCTGCGCGTACGTCTGGGCTTCGGGCAGTGGGTGCGCCCGCATCCGCAGCAGCAGCGCCTCGAACGCCTGCCCCGTCCCGTAGATGCCGACGTTCGACAACGTGGCCGCCGGCAGCAAGCCGCGCACGGTGTCGCAGGCCTTGGCCTTGATGGTCTGTTTGTAGACGAAGTCGGAGTCGCCCGGTTGCTTCGGATAGCGCTCCCGCGCCCAGTCCATCATCGCGGGCAGCAGCGCGCTATACGTGTCGAACAAGGCGTCGAGGTCGGCGACATAGCGCGTTCCCAGCCGCGATTCGCACACCTGCGAAGGGCGGAGGTAGCGGTACCGGCCGTGCAGGCGCGAGTCGTACGGGATGTAGCGCGTCGACTGCTCGAGGTAGGCCATGAGCCTGCCCCACTCGAGCACCTTGGTGAGCAGGTTCGATGCCTGCTCGCACGCGAGGTGCACGCCGCCGAGCTGGGCGACCGAGTCGTCGCCGTATTCGAGGAACACGCGGTCGTACAGCTCCTCGGCGCGCGTGAGCCCGACGGTCGCGTCGACCGTGAGGTCGCCGGTCAGGTCGAGATCGCCGACGAACTCGTCGAGGAACAGACGGCGCAAGCTCTTGTCGGAGCGCGAGTAGCGCGCGAAGAGGGCGCCTTTGACGACCTCGGGCAGGTTCGTCAGCGCGAAGACGGGACCGTCGAGGTTCGTGAAGTAGGGCCGGAGGCGGGCTGCCTCTTCGTCGGTGAACGTCTCCGGCGCGTACAGCATGGGACTGGCGATGGTAGCGACGGCCCGCCGCACCGGCGCGCATGCGGCCCTCCCCGCCGACTTGCGTGACGAAACCACCGCGGAGGTGGCTGTCTCACGCAAGTTGGCTGGTGGGGGCGGCGATTTGCCCGCGGGAGGCGGCGGGTCGAGGGTCAGAGAAGGAGCCGGTACGCGTTCGCGACGACCTCGACCTTGAGCCGCTCGACGGGCGGCTGCGGCCGTCCGTCGAGCTCGACGCGGGTTGCCCGCGCGCCGACGACCTCGACCCGGGTGCCTGCGGCCTGGGTGATCGCGGGGTGGGGCACGTGGGTCCCGGTCGCGAGCCGGGCGCGCAGCGCGCGGCGCTCGCGCGCTCCCACCCGGTACACCTGGACCTCGGCCCGGCCGTCACCCGGGTGGCCGCGGGGCACGACGTCGCGGCCGCGCAGGAACTGCCCCGTCGCGACGACGACGGTCGTCGCGCTTCCCTCGAACACGCTGCGGCCGTCGACCGTGACCGCGACCCGGACCGGCCGGGAAAGCACGTGCAGCCGGTCGGGGGGCACGCCGACGACGATCATGTTGCACGCGAGCCCGCCCGGATCGGCGCGCAGCGCGTCCATGGGCACCGCGAGCGCGGACGCCGCATCGGGGTCGCGGTCGGGGCCGAGCCCGAGTGCCCGGCCGACGTCCGATGCGGGTGACGGCGAGAAGCGCAACAGTCCACCCGGGTGCGCCGCGACCGCGAGCGCGAGGTCGGCGTCGCCTCCGCTTACCCCCGCGTCCGCCGGGCCGGTGGCGGGGAGGCCCCAGTCCTTCCCGCGCTCGATCATGCCGCGGGCGCGCTGACCGTGCTCGACGCGGCGACGACGCCGCGCAGGCACGCGTCCGCGGCCCGGTGCGCGACGGCCGCGGTCTCGGGCGTCGGGGCGACGTCGGCGATCTGGCGCAGCAGGTCGATCGTCTGCTTGACGTTGCGGACGAAGTCGCCGCCCGTCATCTCCTCGTCCTCGAGCACGTCGGCGAGCTCGCCGCCTTCCACCCACGCGTAGATCGCGGCCGTGAATCCCGGATCGGGACGGCGCGTCTCGGGGAGCCGCACATCGCGCTCCGCGACGTGCAGGTCGCGCCAGATGCCTTCGACGGCGCGGCACCGCTTCGCCACCGCGTGGCCCGGCCACCGCCGCGGCGGGAGCGGCTCGTTGCCCTCGGGCCCGCGCCGCTGGAACGTGAAACAGGACACGACGGCGGCGAGCGTCGCGGCGTCGATGCCATCGAGCTGGCCCTCGCGCAGCGCTTCGGCCAGCACGAGATCCCCTTCGGTGTTCAGCCGCGCCAGCAGGGATCCGCCGTCGGTCAGCGTCCAACCCTCGATGTACCCCCACGCTTCGAGCACGCCGAGCACCCGGTCGAACTGGCGGGCGAGCGACTCATTGCGACTCGCGACCTGGCGCTCGAGCCGGGCGACGTCGCGTGCGATGCGGTCGGCCTGCCACGCGGCCCGCAGCGCACTGTCGGCTCCCGGCGCCCGGTGCAGCGGATGCTCGGCGATCGCGGCCTCGAGCTCGGCGACCTCTCGGTCGGTGTCGACCGGCAGCTCCGATTCGTGGATCTGCAGCTTGCGCAGCGAGTCCACCACTGCCCGCTGGAACGCCTGACTCCGCGGCGCGAACGGCCGCGGCAGGTCGATCGTCGCGATCTTGCGGACCGGACCGCGAAAGTCCTGCGCCGCGAGCCGCACGAGTGATCTCCCCTGGGTGAGCGCGAGCACCCGCTGGCCACCACGGCCCTGCTCTTGCTTGAGCACCACGGCGCGCCCGCCGCGCCGCGGCACCATCACGACGTCGCCGGGGCGCAACGCCTCAAGCCGGCCCCCCGAACGGGCCCGCGCCGCGCGCCGGGCGGCATCGATCTCGGCCAGCAACCGGCGGTACTCGCCGACGTCGCCCGCCGGATGCGTCGCGGCCTGCGTGGCGGTCGCGAGCTGCTCCCGCCGCCGTTCGAGCTCGCGCTCGACGGCCACGACGTCGCGGTCGGCGTGGAACTGCGCGAACGACAGGTTGAGCAAGTGCCGCGCCTGCTCGGGTGGATACCGCTGCACGAGGTTTGCCGCCATGTTGTACGTCGGTCGGAACGACGACGTCAGCGCGTAGGTCCGTCGCGACGCGAGCCCGGCGACCTGCTCGAAGGGCACGAACGCATCCCACAGCACGACGACGTAGCCGACGTCGTCGATCCCGCGCCGTCCGGCGCGGCCCGCGAGCTGCGTGTACTCCCCCGGCGTGAGGAACTGGTGATGCTCGCCGGTGAACTTCGACAGCTTCTCGATCACGACGGACCGCGCGGGCATGTTGATGCCGAGCGACAAGGTCTCGGTCGCGAACACGACCTTCAGGAGGCCGGCTGCGAACGCCTCCTCCACAGCTTCCTTCATGGGAGGCACCATGCCGGCGTGGTGCGCGGCCACGCCCGCCTCCATGCCGGCGAGCCAGGTGTCGTAGCCGAGCACGTCGAGGTCGTCGTCGGAGAGCGCCTCGACATGGCGTTCGGCGACGGCGCGCAGCGTGCGGCGCTCGGCCGAGTCGGTGAGGCGCACGCCCGCGGCGAGGCACTGCTCGACGGCCTGGTCGCATCCGGCCCGCGAGAACACGAACACGATCGCGGGCAGCATCCGTTCCTCGGCGAGGCGTTCGACGACCTCGGTGCGCCACGGTGTGTAGAGGCGTCGGCGGCGCTGGCCGCGGCGGGGCACGTTGCGCGCGTCGAGGCGCGCTGCGACCGGGTTCGGTCGCAGCTCCCCGCCGTCGGAGACGAAGGTCGGGAGCAGGTGCAGGCCCGGGGCGCCGCGGTCGCCGGCCATGTAGAGATGCTCGAGCTCGACGGGCCGGCGCTCCTCGATGACCGTCTCCGTCGCGCCGCGGACTGTCTGCATCCAGGCCGCGACCTCCTCGGCGTTGGACACGGTGGCCGACAGGGCGACGATGTCGATCTCGGCGGGCAGGTGGATGATGACCTCCTCCCAGACCGCGCCCCGGGACGGATCCTGGAGGTAGTGGACCTCGTCGAGGACTACATAGCGCAGTCGCTGCAGGGCGGCCGACCGGGCATAGATCATGTTGCGCAGCACCTCGGTCGTCATGACGACGACCGGCGCGTCACCGTTGATCGCGTTGTCGCCGGTGAGCAGCCCGACGCGTGCCGCGCCGTACGCGCGCACGAAGTCGCCGTACTTCTGGTTCGACAGCGCCTTCAGCGGTGTCGTGTAGAACACTTTGGCCCCCGCGTCGAGCGCGCAGGCGATCGCGTACTCGGCGACGAGCGTCTTGCCCGAGCCCGTGGGCGCGGCGACGAGCACCGACCGGCCCGCGTCGAGCGCGTCGAGCGCCCGCTCCTGGAACTCGTCCAGCGGAAACGGTCGTTCCGCCCTGAACGCCGCGCGAATCGCGGGCTGCGTCACTTGCCCTACGTCGTCGGGGTCGCGGCCGTGGTCGCGGTGGACGGCTTCGTGGTCGGTGTGGTGGCCCGGGTCGCGGGCGTCGTCGTGGGCGTCGTCGCCGACGGGGGCACCGGAGTGCTCGTGATCGGCTTGGGGCGCGCGGGCCAGTGGTGCACGAGACCACCGGGCCACAAGATCGCGGCGACGACGGCGAGCACGATCACGATGACCGCGGTCGCGGTGATCGCCCCGGCCGCCGGCAGTTGCTTCGGGCGGTGACGGCCGCGCAGCACCCACCAGATCGAGCCGGCGAGGAGGCCGAGGGTCAATACGCCGTACAGCACGACGCGGGGCTGGCGCGCGAACAAACCGCCCGTGCCGACCTCGCCGACGCCGCCGGGGCGCATGAGCCAGATCAACAAGGCGGTAGCCGCCACGATCCCGACCGATACGGCGACGGCGACGACGATCTCGGATCGCGGCCGGACGTGGGCCACCGATTTGCGGGTACGGGTCGGGGTCATCGGTACCTCACCGCTTCATCACGCGGCCGATGATGATCGCGATCTCGTAGAAGATGTACATGGGCACGGCCATGAACAATAGGGAGAACGGGTCCGCGCTCGGGGTGATCACCGCGGCGAACGTGGTGATGCCGACGGCCGCCCACCGGCGGAAGTGGCGGAGCTGGCGGGTATTGATGACGTTGACGAGCAGCAGGAACACCAGGAGCAGGGGAAACTCGAACGCGATGCCGAACGCCGCCATCATCAGCGTCACCAGCGTGAGGTACTTGTCGGCCGTGATGAACGGCTGGATCGAGCTGCCGCCCGCGCCCAGCAGGAACTCGAGGGCCTTCGTGGTCGTGAACCACGCCACCACGACGCCGAGCAGGAACAGGAGCACGGCCGACACCAGGAACGCGACGCCGTAGCGACGCTCGTGCTTGTGCAGCCCCGGCGTGACGAAGCGCCAGATCTCCCAGAAGATGATCGGGATCGCGAGGGCCAGCCCGCCGTAGCCGGCGACCTTCAGCCGCACGATCAACGGATCGAGCGGCCCGGTCGCGATCAGGCTGCAGCCGTGCGTCTTCGTGCCACCGCACGCGGTCTGCCCGCGCGTGACGTGCTCGTACGGTCCCGCGAGGAACGACAACACGCGGTTGTAGAACATGAACATCAGCACGCCGCACACGAAGATCGCGAGGATGCAGATGATCATGCGCTTGCGGAGCTCCGTGAGGTGCTCGACGAGCGTCATCCGCCCTTCGTCGTTGTCGCTCATCGCCGCACCGTGCCGCCCGTCGTCGATTCAGAGGAATGAGCCGGGTGGGCCGGCGAAGCCGTCGTCGTTCGGCTCGGCGGGCGGGAGCTCGACGACCTCGGGGGTGGCCCCTTGAGTGTGATCGGGCTCCTCGATGCCCGGACGGTCGTCGGCGGGCGATGGGTTCAGGTCGGGGTGCAACACCGTGTCGAGCTCGGCTCGCACCGTGTCCTGCATCTGGCGCAGGTGCCGCATCGCGACGCCGATCTGGCGCGCGACTTCCGGCAGCTTCTGCGGCCCGAAGACGATCAGCGCGACCAGAAGGATGACGAAGATTTCGGGGAGGCCGAGGTTCATGGGATCACAACCCGAGAAGGCGTGATGCTACTGCTCCATCGGCGCGCCCGGCGCGCGGATCTAGCGTTCGCGCGGAACGCGAGCCCGCGTGCGGGACGTGTCGTTGCGGACCCTCAGCAGCGCCGGGTGCAGCTCGCGCCCGAAGCGATCGAGCACCCGCTCGGTCGCGCCCGCTTCGCGCCGCACGCGGGCCGCCAGCACGATCAACAGCACGGTGCCGGCGACGGCGATCCCGAGCGTGGCGATCCAGAGCACGCGATGACTCTACCGGTTGAGCGACCGGCGCACCTGCGCGGCGAGGTCGTCGAACCATGTGTCGTCCTGCAGCAGCAGGTGGAAGTCGAGCAAGTCGTCGGGCGCGAGGGGCGGGCCGAGCCGGGACTCACCGAGCTCCGCCGGGAGTCGCCACACCTGCATGCGCACCCCGCTCGAGACCAACAGGTCGACGATGCGCCGGCTGGCCTCTTTGGCGACCGCGCGCCGGCAGTCGGGGCAGCGGAAGCAGTACGAGCCGCGCTCGTCGTCGGCGCACACTCGGACCGTCAGGTCCTCGGCCGTCAGCTGCACGTCCCCGCAGCTCGGGCAGTTGGCCCGGATCGTTGTCACCGCGTCACCCGTCCCTGGTCCGCTCGTCCCGTCAGATGCCATCCGCCGCACCGGCGGTGATACACCCTTCGGCAGGCCCCCCCGGGCGCTTGAGGTTCCGGGGGTACCGGTCTCGTCACATCTCGGCGAGATAGGCGGACGCGTGGCACGATGCGTGGCCGTGGCCGTGATCACCTTCGCCCACCGTGGCGCCCGCCTCGAGGCGCCCGAGAACACGCTTCCGGCGTTCCGGCAGGCGCTGGCGGCGGGCGTCGCGGGCCTCGAGACCGACGTGTGGCTCTCGGGTGACGGCGAGGTCGTGTGCGCCCACGACCCGGTCGTGGCCCGGGGCCTCCGGCGGCGCAAGGTCATGGGGTCGACGGCCGCCGAGCTCGCGACGTTCGGGGTGCCCCGTCTGGCCGAGCTGTACGACGAGTTGGGTGCCGGCTACGAGCTGTCGGTCGACGTGAAGTCGCCGGAGGTGGCCGCTCCCCTGCTCGCGGTCGCGGACTCCTACGACGCCCTCGAACGGCTGTGGGTGTGCTCCCCCGACGTCGGCCTGCTGACCGAGCTGCGGGACGAGAAACGCGTGCGCCTCGTGCATTCCGACCGGCGGCGCGCCATCGCCGCTCCCCTCGAGCGGCACGCGTACGAGCTGTCCGCCGCCGGCATCGATGCGATGAATCTGCATCACACCGAGTGGACGGCGGGTCTCGTGTCGCTGTTCCACCGCTTCGACGTGCGCGCCTTCGCCTGGGACGCTCAGGAGGTTCGCCAGATCCGTGCGGTGCTGCGCATGGACATCGACGCCGTCTACTGCGACCGCCCCGACCGGATGGTCGCGACCGTCAGCGAATGGGTCACCGACGACGGTTCGTAGGCGAACCGGACAGTTCCTGCAGCGAGCGCGACCCAGAAGCAGCGT
>DATMUX010000045.1:0-4896 GCA_035563695.1 Acidimicrobiia bacterium | reverse complement strand
GTCTCGATGAGTTGCCGGGCGGCGCGCGCACCCACCGCGCCGATCCCGACGACGAGCGCCGTGGTCATGAGCGTGTCACCGGAAGTCGGGACCTTCGAGCTCTCGCCATCCACCACTCGTCGGCGGGACTCCTCCCTTGCCCCGCAGCCGCGCCAGCGCACCGATGATCGCCGCGATGCCGAGCACGACCAGCAGGCGCTTGAAGGCCTTCACGGCGCGGAGTGTACCCAGGCGATCGCTCGCGCCACCGAGGGCACCGCTTCGCGAGGAGGAATCGGTGGGGCTAGCTGGAATCGAACCAGCGACCTCATCCTTATCAGGGATGCGCTCTAACCGACTGAGCTATAGCCCCGGACGAACTGCTGATGCTAGCAGGGGAATCCCGCGCGGTTACTTGAGCTCTTCCTGCTCAACGACGGTGACTTCGACGCCGCCGAGCAGCTCCGAGAACAAGTTGTAGAACGCGGCGGCCAACACGGTGACGACCGTAAGGATGCACACGATCACCAGCCCGATCAGTGTCGCCGCGCGCAGGACCTCCCACGACAGGAACCGGAAGTCCTTGTTGTTGACGAGCTCACCGATGAAGCGCTCGACGCTGCCGACCACGCCGGCGGCCGAGGCGATCCACCACAACATGACGCTGGAGAACAACAGCACGATCAGCGCACACAGGTAGAAGCAGATCGACACCTTCAGCACCGACCAGAGGTCGACGGATCGGACGGTCTGCACGTACCGGCGCTCGTATACCTGGCGGGGCGCGGCCGCACGCTTGCGCTTCTTGGGCTTGACACCGGGCGCGTCGCGCGGCGTCGGAACGCTCTCCAACACCGCCTTGGCGCGTGCCATCCCTCAGCTCTCCTCACCGTTGGCGTCGCCCTCGTCGCCGTTCTGCTCGGCTTCGAGGACGGGCGCCACGGCCACCACCGTATCGCCCTCGTCGACCCGGGCGACACGCACGCCCGTCGCATCCCGTCCCTGCTCGGAGATCTCGTCGACCCCCATACGCACGATGTTGCCGGCCGAGGAGAACACGAGGATCTCCCCACCCTGGTCGACTGTGAACGCGGCGACGACGTGCCCGCGGGACTCCGTGACCCGCATGCCCCGCACACCCTGGCCCCCCCGCCCCTGGCGGTTGAACGCCGCGACCGGTGTGCGCTTGCCGTGTCCGCTCGACGAGACGAACAGCAAGACGCCATCGTCGCGGGCGACGTCACAGCTGACGACCCCGTCGTCGCTCGACCGCAGCTTCATCCCGCGCACGCCGGCCGTCGCGCGTCCCATCGGGCGGACGTCCTCCTCGGAGAACCGAATCGTCATCCCGAGCCGCGACACCATGAACACGTCGTCGGACCCGTTCGTCTGGATCACCCGGACGAGCTCGTCGCCGTCGTTCAAGTTGATGGCGATCAACCCCGCCCGCAGCGACGAGTCGTACTCCGACATGCGCGTCTTCTTGACCATGCCGTTGAGCGTCGCGAAGAACAGATAGGCGCCGTCCTCGTAGGTGCGCGTGTCGATCACGGCCTCGATGTGCTCGTCGGGCTGGAGCGCGACGAGGTTCACGAGCGCGGTGCCGCGGGCAGTGCGGTCCTTCATGGGGATCTCGTGGGCGCGCAACCGATACACACGACCGCGATTGGAGAAGAACAAGAGATACGAGTGCGCCGTGGTGGTCAGCAGGTGCTCGACGTAGTCTTCTTCGCGGAGGTTCCCGCCCCGAACGCCCTTGCCGCCCCGGCCCTGTGTCCGGAATTGGTCGACGGGGACGGTCTTCACGTAGCCCTTGTGCGTGAGCACCACGACGAGCTCCTCGTCCTCGATGAGATCGAGGTCGGCCAGCTCGCCCGGATCGGTTGTGATCTGCGTGCGCCGCTCGTCGCCGTACTTCTCCCTGACCGATCGCAGCTCGTCCTTGATCACACCTCGCAGCCGCGCGTCGTCGGCGAGCACCGCCTCGAGATCCCGGATGGTGCCGACCAATTCGTCGTACTCGTCACGCAACTTCTGTCGCTCGAGCGCCGCCAGGCGGCGCAGTTGCATGTCGAGGATGTACGTCGCCTGCTCCTCGCTGAATCCGAACGCCTCGGCCATCAACCCGTCGCGTGCCGCGTCAGCCGACTCGGAGTTGCGGATCAGGGTGATCACGGCGTCGATCATGTCGAGCGCCCGCAGCAATCCCTCGACGACGTGCGCGCGGCGACGAGCCTTTTCGAGTCGATACTCGCTGCGCCGGGTGACCACCTCGATCTGGTGAGCCACGTACACGCTCAACGCCTGTTGCAGGTTCAGCAGCCGGGGCGCGCCGTCGACGAGCGCGAGCACGTTCGCCGCGAAGTTCGTCTGCATCGGCGTGTGCTTGCAGAGCTGGTTCAGAACGACCTGCGCGTTCGCGTCGCGCTTCAGATCGATGACCAGACCGACGTGGTCGCCGGCAGACAGGTCGCGGATGTCGCGGATCCCCTCGACGCGGCGCTCCTGCACCAACTCGTCGATCTTGGTGGCGATCGCTTCGACCGAAGTCTGGTACGGCAACTCGGTGACGAGGATCTGTTGCGCGCCGTTCGGCGCCTCCTGGATCTCGGCCACGGCGCGCATGCGGATCGAACCCCGTCCGGTGCGGTAGCACTCGGCGATGCCTGCCCGGCCGAGAATGGTGGCACCGGTCGGGAAGTCGGGACCAGTCACGAACCGCATGAGGTCATCGACGGTGGCATCGGGATGATCGATGAGGTGCACGGTCGCGTCGATCACCTCACCGAGATTGTGCGGAGGCGTGTTCGTCGCCATCCCGACCGCGATCCCGCCGCCCCCGTTCACCAACAAATTCGGGAAGCGCGCCGGGAGCACCACCGGCTCACGGTTACGGCCGTCGTACGTGTCGGCGAAGTCGACGGTGTCCTCGTCGATCTCGCCCAGCAACTCCATCGCGAGCGGTGACAGGCGCGCTTCGGTGTAGCGCGACGCGGCCGGTCGGTCGTTCGGAGAACCGAAGTTGCCGTGGCCGTCGATGAGGGGATACCGCAACGAGAAGTCCTGCGCCATGCGCGCCAGCGCGTCGTAGATGGCTTGGTCGCCGTGCGGGTGATACTTGCCCATCACCTCGCCGACCGCGTTCGCGCACTTGCGGTGGGGCCGGTCGGGTCGCATTCCTTCGGCGAACATCCCGTAGAGGATGCGCCGCTGCACCGGCTTCAGGCCGTCGCGCGCGTCGGGTAGCGCGCGCGACGTGATGACCGACATCGCGTAATCCAAGAAGGAGCGCTCCATCTCCTCTTGGATCTCGATGGGCTCGATATTGCCGAGGGTCTGTGGTTCGTCGGGCATCCCTTACGCCTTGCTCGCTCGTGTCACACGGGCTCCGCGCTCAGATGTCGAGGAAGCGAACATCTTTGGCGTTCTCTTGGATGAAACCGCGCCGCGCGTCGACGTCGTCGCCCATCAAGGTCGAGAAGATCTCGTCCGCAATCGCCGCATCTTCGACCGATACCTGCAGCAGCGTGCGTGTCGCGGGATCCATCGTCGTCTCGCCGAGCTCGTGCCAATCCATCTCGCCGAGCCCCTTGAAACGGCTGATATCGAGCTTGCGTCCCGTGTGTTCGGCTTCGAACGCAGCGAGGGCCGCGTCGTCTTTCAAGTACGCGCGGTCGTCCTTGCCGATCTTCGCGCCGTACAGCGGCGGTTGTGCGATGTACACATACCCGGCGCGCACGATCTCCGGAAGTTGGCGGTAGAAGAACGTCAGCAGCAACGTGCGGATGTGCGACCCGTCGACATCCGCGTCCGTCATGATGATGATCTTGTGGTACCGCAGCTTCGAGAGATCGAACTCCTCCGCGATGCCGGTACCGACGGCCGAGATGAGCGCCTGGATCTCCTCGTTACGGAGCATCTTGTCGATGCGTGAGCGCTCCACGTTGAGGATCTTGCCGCGGATGGGCAGGATGGCCTGGAACGCGGGGTTGCGGGCGCGCTTGGCGCTCCCGCCCGCGCTGTCGCCCTCGACGATGAACAGTTCGGCTTCATCGGCGTTGCGCGTCGAGCAGTCGGCGAGCTTGCCCGGCATCGACGCCGACTCGAGCAGCGACTTGCGCCGCGTGAGGTCGCGGGCCTGACGCGCTGCCACCCGCGCACGCGCCGCCTGCAACGCCTTGGTCATGATCGCCTTCGCCTCGCTCGGGTGCTCCTCGAGCCAGTCGGCGAGCTTCTCGTTCGTGACCCGCTCGACGAAGGACCGGATCTCGGTGTTGCCGAGCTTCGTCTTCGTCTGGCCCTCGAACTGCGGGTTCCGCAACTTGACCGACACGATCGCGGTCAGGCCCTCGCGGATGTCCTCGCCGAGCAGGTTCTCGTCCTTCTCCTTGAGGTGGCCGCGGTTGCGTGCGTAGCGGTTCACGACGTTCGTGAGGGCCTTCTTGAAGCCCTCTTCGTGCATCCCGCCCTCGGTCGTCGCGATGTTGTTGGCAAACGAGTGCAGGCCTTCGTAGAACCCTGTGTTCCATTGCAGCGCGATCTCGACCTCACCGTGCTCGTAGACGTCGGAGACGTCGATCACGCGGGCGAACAGCGGCTCCTTCGAAGCGTTCAGGTGCGCGACGAAATCGACGATTCCGCCGTCGTATTTGAAGACCTGTTCCGTCGGCGGGCTCACGCGCTCGTCGCGGAACACGATCTCGAGGCCCTTGTTCAGGAACGCCATCTCGCGCAGGCGCTCGAGCAATGTCTGCGCGCGGAAGTCGAGCTCCTCCATGATCGTGGGATCGGGCCAAAAGGTGACCGACGTGCCGGTTCCCGTCGACGTCGCGATGCGCTCCAGCGGCGCTTCCGGTTCGCCGCCGTCGGTGAACGCCTGTACGAAACGGCCGCCGTCGCGTTGGATCTCGAGCTCGA
>DATMUX010000044.1:0-2771 GCA_035563695.1 Acidimicrobiia bacterium | reverse complement strand
CGTCGAACGCGCGCTTGTGGTCCTGCGCGGCGCCCATCGCCGCGGCGTCGCGCCCGTCGCACAACGCGAACACCGACAGCTCGGGTCCGGTAAAACCTTCTTCGATGACACAGGTACGGCCCGCGTCGCCGAACGCGTCGCCCGACAGATACGCGCGCACCGCCTCGCGCGCCTCGGCCACCGACTCGGTGACGATCACGCCCTTGCCCGCGGCGAGGCCGTCGGTCTTGACGACGTAGAGCCCGCCGAGCGTGTCGAGGAACGCGAGCGCGCGCTCCTCGTCGCCCGCGGTGAACGCCGCGTGCCGGGCCGTGGGCACGCCCGCGGCGACGAGCACGTCCTTCATCCACGCCTTCGACCCTTCGAGCCGGGCGGCCGCGGCCCGGGGACCGAACGCGAGCCGGCCGTCGGCCTCGATCGCGTCGACAACCCCTGCGACCAGGGGATCCTCGGGCCCGACGACGACGAGGTCGGCGTCGAGCTTGGCCGCGAGCTCGGCGACGGCGCGGGGCTCGGCCGGCGCGACCGCCACGCACTCGCCGATGGACGCCATGCCCGGGTTGCCGGGCGCGCAGATCACGTCGTCGACCTGGGGCGAGCGCGCCAGGCCCCACGCGAGCGCGTGCTCCCGGCCACCGGAGCCGATGACGAGCACGCGCGCGCTCACCGCGGCCTCACGCGGCGCGCGGCGACACGATGGTCTGCTCGCGCGCCGGACCGACACCGACGATGCTCACGGGTACGCCCGAGAACTCCTCGACGAATTTCACGTAGTCGCGCGCCTCGCGCGGCAGGTCTTCGATGCGCCCCGCACCTTCGATGTCGACGCGCCAACCGGGCAGCGTCTCGTACACGGGCTGCACCTTGTGCAACACCGACTGGTGGTAGGGCACGTGGTCGTAGCGCGCGCCGTCGTCGGCGACATAGCCGACGCACACCTTCAGCTCCGGGAGCGCCGACAGCACGTCGAGCTTCGTCAACGCCAGCTCGGTGCACGTGTTGAGACGCACCGCGTGCTTCAGCATCACGAGATCGAGCCAGCCCGTGCGGCGCCGCCGGCCGGTGTTCGTGCCGAACTCGGCGCCGCGATCGACGAGCAGGTCGCCCACCGCGTCGCCCTCGAACAGCTCCGTGGGGAACGGGCCGCTGCCGACGCGCGTCTGGTACGCCTTCACGAGCCCGACCACGCGTTGGATCGCGAGCGGACCGACCCCCGCGCCCGTGCACACGCCGCCCGCGACCGGATTGCTCGACGTGACGAACGGGTACGTGCCGTGGTCGACGTCGAGATACGTCGCCTGTGCACCCTCGAACAGCACCCACTGCTGCGCATCGAGCGCCTCGTGTACGAGGTGCACGGTGTCGTCGATGAGCGGCGCGAGGCGCGGGACCATCGAGAGGTACCGCTCGGCCAGCTCCTTCGCATCGATCGGCAGCCGGTTGTAGACCTTCGCGAGCACACCGTTCTTCTCGCGCAGCGCGAGGTCGAGCTTCTCGCGGAAGATCTTCGGGTCGAGCAGGTCCTGCACGCGCAGCCCCACGCGCAGCGCCTTGTCGGCGTACGCGGGCCCGATGCCGCGCTTGGTGGTGCCGAGCTTGTTCTTGCCGAGGTAGCGCTCGGTGACGCGATCGAGCTCCTGGTGGTACGGCATGATCAGGTGCGCGTTGCCCGACAGACGCAGACTCCGCGCGTCGACGCCCTTCGCGGCGAGCATGTCGATCTCTTCGAGCAGCACGGCCGGGTCGACGACCACACCGTTGCCGATCACGGGCGTCACCCACGGATACAGAACGCCGCTCGGCACGAGCTGCAGCTTGAACGTTTCGCCGTCGACCACGAGCGTGTGGCCCGCGTTGTGGCCGCCCTGGTAGCGGACGCACATCGACGATTCCTTGGCGAGATAGTCGGTGACGCGGCCCTTGCCTTCGTCGCCCCACTGCGTGCCGACGATCACCGCGCCGGGCACGGAACGCTCCCTGAGAATCGTGGCCAAGCCGGGGTCGCCCGGTTTTTCGGGGTCACGTTGGGGACATTGTAGTGCATCGCCGCCGTAGGCTGCGCCGCTGATGGGCGTTGCTCGCGTTCGCCGCCTCCTCGGCATCCCCTACGCGCGGGCGGCGCGCTTCGGCCGGCCCGAGCTCGTCGCGTTCGAACCGCAGCGCCCGTACGACGCCTTCGGACCCGCCGCCCCGCAGCCGCTCGACTCGCCCCTCGGCGAGATCGTGCCCGGGATGCGCGTGCGCGACACCGACGAGCACGCGTGCCTGACGCTGAACGTGTGGGCGCCCGACGGCGCGCGCGACCTTCCCGTGCTCGTGTGGTTCCCGGGGGGCTCGTTCATGATCGGCGCGTCGGCCCAGCCGGTCTACGACGGCACGCGGCTCGCCGCCGAGCAACAGGTGGTCGTCGTGACGGTCAACTACCGCCTCGGCGCGCTCGGGTTCCTCGACGCGCGCTCGTTCGGCGGTGTCACGAACGGCGGGCTGCGCGACGCGATCGCCGCGCTGGAGTGGGTGCGCGCCCACATCGGTGCGTTCGGCGGCGACCCCGAGCGGGTCACGATGTTCGGCGAGTCGGCCGGGGGCGGTCTGGTGCTCCAGGCGCTTGCGTCGCCCGCGTCGCGCGGCCTGCTCGCAGGCGCAATCGTGCAGAGCGGCGCGACGTTCGCGACGTTCGACGACACGCGCGCCGCGCTCGTCCTCGAGGCGTTCTGCAAGGAAGCGGGCGTGGGCGATCCGGCCGAGCTCATTGGACTGTCCGTCGACGCGAT
>DATMUX010000043.1:0-3562 GCA_035563695.1 Acidimicrobiia bacterium | reverse complement strand
CGCGAGCGCGTGCGCGGCGTGCGCGTCGCGCGCCGATTGCAGCGCGGCTTCACGTTCATCGGCGAGCGTGCGCGCCCCGGCGAGCAGCTTCTCGGTGCGCGCCACCTCGACCGCGGCCGCGTCGACCGCCGCACCGGCCTCGCGGACGCGCGGCTCCAGCGCGGCGAGCGCCGCGTGTGCGTCGCGCGCCCTTTCGAGGACGGAAGGGTCGGGGCAGCCGGCGAGCGCGGCATCGGCCGCCTCGGTGGCGGTGGTCGCCAGGGCCAGCACCTGCGCGGCCCGTTCGACGGTCGCGGCCGCGTGCGCGTGGGCCTCGTTGATCTCGTCGACGCGTTCCGGCATCCGCACCTCGGCGAGGGCGCGCGCCCGATGCCCGGCGGTGGTGGCGCGCTCGTCGAGCGCCGCGAGCGCGCCGGCGTCGTCGTCGGTGCACGCGGCGTCGATGGCGCGGTACAAGTCGCGGAGTGCGTCGACCCGTTGCTCGGCTCGATCGCGCGCCTCGCTCGTCGCGAACGCGAGCTCGTCGATCTGGTGCTCGTAGAGCTCGAGGGCCCGGCCTTCCTCTTTCGCGCGTTCGCGGGCCCGCTGGCCGATGCGCGAGTACACGTCGAGATCGAGCAGCTGCACGAGCAGCTCGCGCCGCTTGGCGGGCTCATCGTGCAGGAACCGGGCGAACTCGCCCTGCGGGAGGACCACGCACTTGGTGAAGTGCGCGAACGGCAGGCCGAGGAGCTGCTCCATCGCGGGCTTCATCTCGCTGCGGTTCTTGGCCAGCACCTCGCTCGACCCGTCGCCCGCGACCCGCTCCAGCAGAGCGTCGCCGGCGGTCTTGCCCTTCTGGAGGCGGACGACGCGCGTCGCGCGGTATCGCGCGCCGCTCACGTCGAAGGTGAGCGAGACCTTGGCTTGCTGCGCACCGAGGCTCACGACGCGCCCGACGAGCCGCTCGTCGGCGTAACGGGGGATGCTCCCGTAGAGCGCGAAGCAGAGCGCGTCGATGATCGTCGACTTTCCGGCACCCGTCGGGCCGATGAGCGCGAAATAGTCGACGTCGTCGAACGAGATCTCGACCGGGCTGCGGAAGACGCCGAAGCCCTCGACGTGGAGCGTGACCGGCCGCATCAGGTCGCCTCGGAGAGGGCGTCGTCGTGCAGGCGTTCGAACAGCCGCAGCACGCGCGCGTCGTCGATGCCCTCCGACGCGACGTACTCGCCGAACAGCTCCTGCACGCTGCGACCGCGGCGCTGCGGGCGGTCGGCGCGATCGTCGACCACCGACCGCTCGATCCGGACGTCGACCGCACGCGGGAACAGCGCGCGGACCTCGTCGGCGAGCCCCGCGCGGGGCGCCTCGCGCACCACGATCCGCAGCCACGCGTCGTCCGTGCCGGCCGCCGCCGCCGTCTGCAGCTCGTCGAGCGTGCCCCGGAGCGTGCGCAGCGTCCAGCCCGCGCGCAGCAGCCGCGGCTCGACCCGGGCGGGAACACCTGGGGCCGTCTCGACGAGCAATACGTGTTTGCGATCGTCCTGCTCGCCGAAGTCGACCTGGATCGGTGATCCCGCATACCACGCGGGCGCGGGTGCCTCGACCCGCTGCGTGCGGTGGAGATGTCCGAGCGCCACGTAGTTGGCCGCGATCGGGAACGCCGCAGCCTCCACGCCGTAGTCGTGCACGACCTGGGCGTCGCGCTCGCCGCCGCCGAGTTTCGCGCCGGGCACGAAACAGTGCGCGGCGAGGATGTTGACCGCGCCGGCGCGGAAGGAGTGGCAGAGGGCTTCGATCAAGCGCTGCATGCGCTCCGCGTACAGGCCGACCGCCTGCGCGGCGTCGAGCTCGAGCAGCTGCTCGGCGCGCACCGCGAACCGCTGCGAGACGAACGGCACGAGCGCGATCACCGCATCCTCGCCCGCGGGCGTGGTCAGCTCGATGACGCCGCCGTCGCCCGGGCGGGCCGCGTGGCCGAGCAGCGTGATCCCGGCGGCGCGCACGATCGGCGCGAACGCGTCGAGCGCGTGCTGGTTGTCGTGGTTGCCGCCGATTGCCACGACCCGCGCGCCGGTGTCGCGCAGTGCCAAGAGGGTCTCCCACACGACGCGTTGCGCTTCGGGGGTGGGGGCGGCGGAGTCGAACAGGTCGCCGGTCACCAGCACGAGGTCGGCCCGTTCCGTGCGCCCGAGATCGGTGATCTCGGCGAGGACGGCGCGGTGCTCCTCGAGGCGCGACATGCCCCGCAGCGTCCGGCCGACGTGCCAATCCGACGTGTGGAGGATCTTCACAGGTTGGTGAAGGGATCGTCGGGGAGCGCGGCCGCGCCGGTCGCCGCCGGATTCGCACCCCGCTCGGACGGCCGCGTCGCCCACGCGGGGAACGGGAATTCGGCGACGAGCGGCACCGGGATCTCGGGCTGCATCACGAACATCGTCCCGGGCTTCGCGATCGTGGCGCGCTTCTGGTGCGT
Organism: Acidimicrobiia bacterium; assembly: GCA_035563695.1. Taxonomy (GTDB): domain Bacteria; phylum Actinomycetota; class Acidimicrobiia; order IMCC26256; family PALSA-610; genus DATMUX01. The sequence goes on along the minus strand of DATMUX010000043.1, from coordinate 1,104 downwards.
CGGCGGAAGGAAGCCGTACTCGGCGCGCGCGGCCTCGGCCGGGTCGAGGCGCCCCACGACGCGCAGGGACGAGTTGGCGATGATGCGCCGCTCGACCTCGCTCGCGGTCTGCTGCGCGCCGACGAGCACGATGCCGAGCGAGCGGCCGCGTTCGGCCACGTCGAGCAGGATCTCCTTGATCGGCGAGTCGCCGTCGCGCGGCGCGTACTTGTTGAGTTCGTCGAGCACGACGAACAACAAGGGCCGGGCGGTACCGGACTGCTCCTTGCGGTCGAAGGCCGTGCGCAACGTCACGCCGACCACGAACCGCTTCGCGCGGTCGGGAAGGTTGTGGAGGTCGACGACCGTGACCTGCGCGTCGTCGGTCTCGACCCGGTGCTTCGCGCGCTCCGGAACATCGGCGCGCACGAGCCGGTCGATCGCCCGCTGGCTGGACAGCAGCCGGCGCACGAACGCGTTGACCGTGCCCGCCCCGGTTGCCGGGCCGGCCCACTCGCGGCGCTCGAGCTCGTCGTCGCTCTGCACCCGGGCGACGACGAGGTCGACGAGCTCCCGGTAGGTGCGCAGCGTGACGCCGTCGATCCGCCAGCCCCCGTCGTCGGCGGCCTCGCCCTCGCGTTTCAGGGCCGCGGCCACGTTGTGCACGACCATCGTGTACTGCTGGCGGTCGTCCTCGGCGTCGGCGAACACGAACGCGAGCAGCTCCTCGGAGACGAACTCGGCGAGCGTCCAGTAGAACGCGTGCACGCCCTGCTTGCGCGTGGCGACGTCGGGCGCGGCGTTGGCGTCGCCCCGGCGCGGCGGGGCGAACACCGCGACCGACTTGAACGCGCCGGGCATGAGCCCGAGGTCGCGGTACGCGTCGCGGTCGGCGTCGGCGAGCTCGGTGTTGTCGTGGTCGAGGAACAGCAGATCCTCGCCCTTGACGTTGAACACGAGCGCGCGGGTGTTCGTCGACTCCTCGGCGAGCACCCCCGAGTTGAACAACGCATAGAGCAGGAACGTGGCGTACGTCGTCTTGGTCGCGACGCCGGAGATGCCGGAGATGTTGACGTGCGCGCCGCGGGTGCCGTCGAGGAACTCGAGGTTCGCGTACAGCGGCTT
>DATMUX010000042.1:0-4018 GCA_035563695.1 Acidimicrobiia bacterium | reverse complement strand
TGGCGCACCGCGATCGAGGTGATCGCGACGACCCGGCCCCACCGCTGCGCGCGCATGGCCGGCACCGCCTCGTAGCACATTGCGATCGCGCCGCGGCAGTTCAGCTCGAAGGCGGCGAGGTACTGGTCGACGGTCGTGTGGGCGAAGTCGCCGGCCGGCGGTCCGCCCGCGTTCGGGACCAGGATGTCGATCCCGCCGAGCCTGGCGCGCGCGTCGCGCACGAAGCCGGCGGCACCCTCGACGGTCGAGACGTCGGCGACGATGCCGACGGCGCCCGAGCCGACGCGCTGCGCCGCCGCTTCGATCGTCGTGCGATCGCGCCCGCAGATCGCGACGCGCGCGCCCTCGGCCGCGAGCGCCTCCGCCACGCCGAGGCCCAGCCCCTTCGACGCGGCTGCGACCGCCGCCCGCTTGCCGGCAATCCCGAGATCCACACGCGCTCCTCGTCGAACCGATCCGCAAACTTGCGTGAGTGAACCACCGTGACGGTGGTTGTGTCACGCAAGTTCGAGGAAGGAAGGGGGGTTGTCAGTGAATGGGGCCCGCACTGTCGCGTAGCGACTGGGCCCGGCGCCCGGTGCGGGCGGCGATGATCTCCGCGCAGATCGAGATCGCGGTCTCCTCGGGCGTGCGGGCGCCGACGTCGAGGCCAATCGGCGACATCACCCGGGCGATGTCGGCCTCGGCCACGCCGGCTTCGCGCAGCCGGACGGCCCGCCCCTCGTGCGTACGCCGCGAGCCCATCGCGCCGAGGTACCCGACGCGGGTCTTGACCGCCGACGCGATGGCCGGGACGTCGAACTTGTGGTCGTGCGTGAGGACGCACACCGCGTCACGCGGCCCCAGCTCGTCACCGACCTTCGCGAGGTACCGGTCGGGCCAGTCGTTGACCACCTCGTCGGCCATCGGGAAGCGTTGGACGGTCGCGAATACGGCGCGCGCGTCGCATACCGTCACGCGGTACCCGAGCACCTTGGCGACCTTCGCCAGCGCCGCCGTGAAGTCGACCGCGCCGAAGATGATCATCCGCGGCGGGAGCGCGAACGACTCGATGAAGACGGCCACCTCCCGTTCGCGCGCCTCACCGTGCGGCCCGTAGTGCCGCGTCGACGTGAGGCCGGCCTCGAGCTCGCCGAGCGCGTCGCGCGCGACGACGCGGTCGAGATCGGGATCGCCGAGCGTGCCTGCGGGCTCGCGGCCGGGACCGAGCAACAGCTTGGCGCCGAGATGCGGCCCTTCCACCACGGTGGCGAGCGCCACCGGCTCGCCCCCGCGCAGTGCGTCGCGCACCTCCTCGTAGATCGTCACCGGCGCGCTCGGTTACCAGTCGAGTGGCTCGACGAACAAGTGGATCGTGCCGCCACACGTGAGGCCCACCGCGAACGCCTCGTCGTCGGAGTAGCCGAACGTGACGATCCCCCGTTCCCGTTCACCCGCGAGCACCTTCAGCGCCTCTTGCACGACGGCGCCCTCGACGCAGCCACCCGACACGGAGCCCGCGACCTCGCCGGCGTCGCTCACCACCATGGTGGCACCGGGATCGCGCGGACTCGATCCCTCGGTGTTGACAACGCGCGCGATCGCGACGCGCCGGCCGTCGGCCCGCCAGCGTTCGATGTCGTCGAGCACTTCCTTCATCGTGCGATCACCTCGATCAGCTGTTCCAGCGCGGCCAGCGAGTGGCCCTCGACGAAGTCGTCGACGTACGGCAGCGCGGCGGCCATTCCCCGGGCGAGCGGCGCGTAACCGGGACTCGCCTTCAGCGGGTTCACCCACACGATGCGGTGAGCGACCCGTGACAGGCGAGACATCTGCTCGGCGAGCACCGCCGGCTCGCCCCGGTCCCATCCGTCGGAGAACACGACGACGACGGAGCCGCGGGCCATCCCCCGCACGCCCCACGTGTCGTTGAACATGCGCAGGCCTTCACCGAGCCGCGTGCCGCCCGACCAGTCGACGACGCGGCCGGCCGCGGCATGTATGGCGGCATCGGGGTCGCGCGAGGTGAGCTCGCGCGTCACCCGCGTCAGGCGCGTCCCCAACGCGAACGCCTCGACACGCGCCCGGCTCACGACCGCGGCGTGGAGGAAGCGGACGAACGCGCGGGCATACGGCTCCATCGAGCCGCTGACGTCGAGGAGGAGCACGATCCGGCGCGTGCGGTCGCCGCGTTCGAGGAACGCACGCGACACCGGCTCGCCTCCGGCCCGCAGTGACCGGCGCACCGTACGCCGGAGATCGGGGGTGCCGCGCCGCGCGTGCGACGGGCGGCGCCGGCGCGAGGGCCGCACTGCGCCCGCCAAACGCAGGTCGTCCATCAGGCTGCGCGCCTCGACGAACTCCGACGCGGTGTAGGCCGCGAAATCGCGATGACGCAACACTTCGCGCGGGCTCCAACGCACGGTGAGAACCGGTGCGTCGGGCGCGTCGCTCTCGGCGCCGTCGGACTCGGCGTCGTCGTCGCCGGGTACGTCGAGCGCGAGGATGATCTCCTCCGGATCCGGCACGGCGGCGCCGGCGTCCGGCTCGACGCCTTCCCAGAACGCGCCGAAGGCGCGGTCGTAGGTGGCGATCTGCTCGGGCCGGCTGCACAGCGTCGTGCGCCCCGCCCAGTACACGCGGGCGCGCGTGCCGAGCCCGAGGCACGCCAACGCCTCCGCGAACGTGAGCGTCGCACCCACCGGCGCGTCGACCCCCGCGCCGCGCAGCACGCGAGCGAATGCGACGGCCAGCCGTTCGGCTTGCGTCTCAGGCACCGCGCGCGACCGCCGTGCGCACGAGCTCCGCGAGACCCTGCGCGCGCACCCGCTCCTGGTCCTCGCGATACTTGAGGATCGAACCGAGCGTCGCGTCGACCGCGCGCTCGTCGATGCGAGCGTTCCCGAGCGTCGCGAGCGCGACGGCCCAGTCGATGGTCTCGGCGACGCCGGGCGGCTTGTAGAGCTCCATGCCCCGCAGCGCTTCGGCGGCGGCGGCAACATCGCGCGCCAGTACCTCGGGAACGTGCGGCGCGCGTATCCGTACGATCGCGAGCTCACGTTCGAAGTCGGGATGCGCGATCCAGTGGTAGAGGCAGCGGCGCTTGAGCGCGTCGTGCACGTCGCGCGTGCGGTTCGACGTGAGCACCACGACGGGCGGGACGGCCGCCCGCACGACACCGAGCTCGGGCACGGAGATCGACCAGTCCGACAGGATCTCGAGCAGGAACGCCTCGAACTCGTCGTCGGCGCGGTCGATCTCGTCGATCAGCAGCACGGGCGGCACGTCGCCGTCGTACGCGAGCGCGCGCAGCAGCGGGCGCTTCACCAAGAAGCGCTCGGAGTACAGCTCGTCCTCGTCGACGCGTTCGTGGCTCGCCTCGACGGCTCGGAGGTGCAGGAGCTGGCGCGAGTAGTCCCACTCGTACACGGCCTGGGCAGCGTCGATGCCCTCGTAGCACTGCAGCCGGACGAGCTCCCCCGCGGTCCACCGCGACAACACCTTGGCGACCTCGGTCTTGCCGACTCCCGCCTCGCCCTCGAGCAGGAGCGGGCGCTGGAGCCGGAGTGCGAGGAAGATCGATGTCGCCAGGCCCTCGTCGGCGAGGTAGTCGTGGTCGGCGAGGCCCTTTTGGACCTCTTCGACGGTGTCGGGGACGAACGGCGCCACACCGCAAGGGTACCGGTGAAGGTCGTAAGGTTCGCCCCATGCACGACCTCGTCATCCGCGGGGGCACGGTCGTCGACGGCACCGGTGCCCCGCCCGTCGCCGCCGACGTCGCGATCGACGGCGCGCGCGTCACCGAGATCGGTCCGGTCGGCGGCCGCGGGCGTCGCGAGATCGATGCGGCCGGCGCGTACGTCACGCCCGGCTTCGTCGACGTGCACACCCATCTCGACGCGCAGGTCTCGTGGGATCCCGACGCGACCTCGTCGTGCTGGCACGGAGTGACGTCGGTCGTGCTCGGCAACTGCGGCGTCGCGTTCGCACCGGTGCACAAAGGCGAGGAACGGTGGCTCGCCGAGCTGATGGAGTCGGT
>DATMUX010000041.1:0-2893 GCA_035563695.1 Acidimicrobiia bacterium | reverse complement strand
CCTGCTCGCGCGGTCACAAGGCGACATCGGAACCTCGACGACGGGGACGGCCGAGCCGAGCCCACCGGTCTGAGCCGCCGATGGTCGAACCGGACGCCTCCCGTCACCCGCGGCCCTCCGAACCCGGCGCCGCGGCGGAGTCGTCACCCGGGCGCGTCCGCACCCGCCTCGCGCAGTGGTACCGCGGTTCGTTCGCCAAGCGACTCTTCGCCCGGCTCGACGCACTCGACTTCACGAACCAGATCGTGCTGTTCGGCTCCGGACTGTTGGTGACGCTGCTGCCGCTCCTCATGCTCCTGAGCGCGTTTGCGAACGAGCGTGTCGACGACGACATCGCGCTGCACCTGGGCCTCGACCACCGCGCGGCGACGATCGTGAGCAACCTGTTCAACAAGGCTCCCGCGCAGGTGAATGGCGCGACCATCACCAGCCTCATCTTCATGCTCGCGGGCACCCTCGCGATGGTGAGCTCGCTGCAGCAGATCTACGAGAAGGTCTTCGACCAGTCCCACCGGGGTATGCGCGACCTTCCCCGGTTCATCGTGTGGGTCGCTGTGTTGTGCGCGACCGTCGGCCTCGCGAGCGTGCTCGGCCCCCGCGGCGGTCTTCCGGTGATCGAGCTCGTGACCTTCGCGATCTTCACGCCGTTCGTGTGGTGGACGATGCACTTCCTGCTTGCCGGCCGGGTCCCGTGGCGGCGCCTGTTCCCGTCGGCCGTGGCCACCGGCCTGTTCGCCATCGGCCTCGGCGTGTTCTCGCACCTCTACTTCTCGTCGACGATCATCTCGGACCACCGGATATACGGGCCGATCGGAGCGATGTTCAGCATCCTGACCTGGCTCGTCGCCATCGCGGCGGTCATCATTCTCGGAGCCGTCGCCGGCGCGCTCTGGCACGACCGGCCTCGATCCCGGGTATGACGCGTCCGGATGCGGCAAGGTCGCGGGCTCGACCAGCGATCGAAACAATCTCGTAACACTCGACTGTCACGCTGCCGTCATCCGACGCTCATCCTGGTACTCGCGGATCCGCTTCGCGCTCGTCGCCCTGCTCGCGGCGAGCGCACTCATCGGCGCGCGCACGAGCAGCGACGGACGCACCGATCGTCGCGACCCGGCCGCTGCCGCAGTGTCGCACTCGCACGCAACGCTCGTCTTCACGAGCGTCACCTCATCGGCGCGTACACGCGGCTTCTGGCCGTCGGGCGCACTGCTCGCCCTCGTCGCCGCCGCACTGGCCGCGCTCTTCCTTGCCCTCCATCTCACCGGCCGCGGCGCGTGGGTGCCGCGGCCGACCGGGAGCGTCTCCCGGCGCGGGCCACCCCGTCCGGCAACCCTCATCTGACACGCACAGTCGTCGGGGGCGCACGTGCGCGCCCGCAGATCATGGGAGTTGCCTCGTGCCGGAGATCAATACTGGCGATACCGCGTGGGTGCTCACGAGCGCCGCGCTCGTCCTGTTCATGACGCCGGGTCTGGCGTTGTTCTACGGCGGAATGGTCCGCGCCAAGAACGTGCTCGCGATGTTGATGCAGAACTTCTTCGCGATGGGCCTCGTCACCATCTTGTGGGTCGCGTTCGGTTACAGCCTCGCGTTCGGCGGCTCCGGAAACGGCGGCCTGATCGGGAACCTCGACTTCGTGGGCCTGAAGGACCTCAACAACAGCGTGACGGGCTCGATCCCCACGCTCGCGTTCGTCGCGTTCCAATTGACGTTCGCCGTGATCACGCCCGCGCTGATCACCGGTGCGATCGCCGACCGGATGCGCTGGTCGGCGTGGGTGTGGTTCCTCGCTTTGTGGTCGGTGCTCGTCTACCTGCCGGTCGCGCACTGGGTGTTCGCGGGCGGCTGGCTCGCCGAACGCGGCGCGCTCGATTTCGCGGGCGGCACCGTGGTGCACGTGAACGCAGGCGCGGGTGCGCTCGCGCTCGTGCTGCTGCTCGGACGAAGGAAAGGGTGGCCGTCGATCACGATGGCTCCCCACTCCCTTCCGCTGACGCTGCTCGGCACGGGCATCCTGTGGTTCGGCTGGTTCGGCTTCAACGCGGGCTCGGCGCTCGCCGCCAACGGGGTCGCAGCGCAGGCGTTCCTGAACACGTTCGTGGCCGCGGCCGCCGCGATGCTGGGCTGGCTCGTCGTCGAACGGATCAAGGACGGTCACGCCACGACGCTCGGCGCGGCGTCGGGAGCGGTCGCGGGCCTCGTCGCGATCACACCGTGCGCGGGATTCGTGGGCGGCATGTCACCGGTCGTCATCGGTGCGATCACGGGCGGGGTCTGCTATCTCGCGATCGCACTGAAGTTCAAGTACGGCTACGACGACTCGCTCGACGTCGTCGCCGTGCACCTCATCGGCGGGATCATCGGCTCGGTATTGCTCGGCGTGTTCGCGGATGCTTCCGTGAATCCCGCCGGCAAGGACGGTCTGTTCTTCGGCGGCGGCTGGTCACTCCTCGGTGAGCAGATCCTCGCCGTAGGGGTCGTGCTCGCGTTCTCGTACGTCGTATCGATGCTCATCGGAATGGCGCTCCGCCGCACGCTGCGCGGCGGTGTCCGCGTCACCGAGGACGAGGAGGACACGGGTCTCGACCTCACGCTGCACTCGGAGACGGGATACGCGCTCGAGCGCGTCTGACCGGGAGGCAGCGGAGGTTCTTTGCTCCGAGGGCGTCGGATTCCGGGGCCCTCGGAGCAACAAACACCGCCGCGTCAGGCAGCGGTCGACGGCGCGCGGCGCCGGCGGGCCAACATGAGCGCCGCGCCGGCCGCAATCACAACCGCGCCGGCGAGTGCGAGCTCGGTGTCGGGCGCACCCGTCTTCGGCAGCGACGAGAAGGGGAGCACGGTCAGCGTCGCCGATGCGGCGAGGCCGCCCGCGCAGCGAAGTTCGACG
>DATMUX010000040.1:0-6732 GCA_035563695.1 Acidimicrobiia bacterium | reverse complement strand
GAGCCGCTGTGCGGTCGCTTCCGCCTGACCGACACCCTTGTCGGACAGGTCGATACCCGGCGCGCGCCCCGAAAGGAGCGGCCCCGTCTGCGCGGTCACGGCGTGACGTACGAGCACGAGCCGGGTCGGCCGCTCGTGTGACTCCTCGGGCATGCGAGCCGAGATTACCGGCCGCGATCCCGTACGATCCCTGCGGATGACCGGCGTGCACCTCTCCGCGAGCGGACCACCCGAGACGGTGCTCCCGGCCGAGCCCGACGCGGCGCTCGAAGCCCTGCGCGCCGCCCTCGCGCATCCCATCGAAGGCCGGCGCGACGCGGTGGCCGACGTGTGCGCGCGCTGGCCGCGCTTCTGCGACGCGTGGGCGCAGCTCGGCCGGCTCGCGCGCGACGACGTCGAGGCGTACGCCTACTTCCGCGTCGGCTACCACCGGGGCCTCGACCGGCTCCGCCAGTCGGGGTGGCGGGGCTCGGGCTACGTCCGGTGGCGCGACGAGACCAATCGGGGGTTCCTGCGCGCCCTCGACGGCCTGCGGCGCACCGCCGACGCCATCGGCGAGCTCGACGAAGCCGGCCGGTGCGCGGAGTTCCTCCGCCAGCTCGACCCCGATTGGGTCGACGGCCGCGACTAGCGTCTCCCGCCGTGGAGACGACATCGTGAAGCGCGCGCTCATCACGGGCATCACCGGGCAGGACGGCCGGCACCTGTCGCAGTTCCTCGCCGACAAGCAGTACCAAGTGTTCGGACTGGTGCACGGACAGGCGAACCCGAAGGTCGAGCTCGTGCAGCAGGAGAACCCCGCGCTCGAGCTCGTCGAAGGCGACCTGCGCGACCTGTCGTCGCTCATCGCTGTCGTCGAGCAGGTCCAGCCGGACGAGGTCTACAACCTCGGAGCGATCAGCTTCGTGCAGCTGTCGTTCAAGCAGGCCGAGCTGACCGCGGAGATCACCGGATTGGGCGTGCTGCGCATGCTCGAAGCCGTGCGCATCGTCGGCGGCACGCAGAACAACCCGATCCGCTTCTACCAGGCGTCGTCGTCGGAGATGTTCGGCAAGGTGCACGAGACGCCGCAGAACGAGGGAACCCCGTTCCACCCGCGTTCGCCGTACGGCGTGGCCAAGGTGTTCGGCCACTACACGACGATGAACTACCGCGAGGCCTACGGCATCCACGCGAGCAGCGGCATCCTGTTCAACCACGAGGGTCCGCGCCGCGGGTTGGAGTTCGTCACGCGCAAGGTGACGAACTCGGTGGCGCGCATCAAGCTCGGCCTGCAACAAGAGATCACGATGGGCAACATCGACTCGTCGCGCGACTGGGGCTACGCGGGCGACTACGTCGAGGCGATGTGGATGATGCTGCAACAGGACGAGCCCGACGACTACGTCATCGCGACGGGCGAGACCCACACCATCCGCGACCTGCTCGAGGCGTCGTTCCGCCTGGCGGGCATCTCCGATTGGGCGTCGTACGTGAAGCAGGACCCGCGCTTCTACCGTCCGGCCGAGGTCGACTTGCTCATCGGCGACGCGTCGAAGGCGCACAGCCGGCTCGGGTGGAAGCCGCGGGTGAGCTTCAACGAGCTCGTCACGATGATGTACGAGCACGACCTCGCCGAGGAGAGCGCCAAGGCGCGCCGGTAGACGGCCTCAACTGCCCCACAGCCGCCCGTGGTCACGATTCTGGCCGTATGTGGCCACATTCGTGACCACGACACGGGACGACCACGACGGGTTCAGCGGACGACGGTGCGGGCGGCTCGCGCCAGGGCGTGCTCGGCCTCGTCCACGATGCGACGCACGACGTCGCCCGCGGGCTCGAGCTCGTGGATCGCGCCGACGCCCTGTCCCGACGGGTAGCACTCCCGCTTCGGATCGACGGGCGTGCTCTCGTCGCCGCCGAGGTGCAGCGCGTTCGCGGCGACCGCCTTCGCCATCTGGTCGGGGAACTTGCTCAGCTCCTCCGGGTGCTCTTCGATGTACTGCGTCCACTCGTTGCGCAGCGCGCGCAACGTCTTGCCGGTGAAGCCGCGGCTGATGACGGTGTCGTCCTCGCGCGCCTCCAGCAGCGCGTCCTTGTAGCCGCCGACCGCGCGCGCCTCGGGCGTCGCGATGAACCGCGTCCCGAGCCAGACGCCGTCGGCACCAAGGGTTACCGCGGCGGCGAGGCCGCGGCCGTCGAAGATGCCGCCCGCGGCGACGACCGGCACCCGGCCTTCCACCGCGTCGACGATCTGGGGAACGAGGGGCATCGTCGCGATCGTGCCGGTGTGGCCGCCCGCCTCGGTGCCCTGCGCGATCACGAAGTCGCATCCGGCGTCGACGGCCGCCAGTGCGTGACGCACCTTGCCGCACATGCTCGCCACGAGCACGTTGCCCTTGTGCAGCACGTCGATGACGTCGCGGGGAACGCCGAGACCGGCGACGAACAGCGACGCGCCCCCTTCCACGACCTTGTGCGCGTCCTCGACCATGCGCTCGGGCAACGCCGCGAGGAGATCGACGCCGAACGGCTTCGTCGTGAGCTTGCGCACCGCGCTCATCTCCGACACGAGCTCGCTCGATCCCATCGTCGCCGCGCCGAGGGTGCCGAAGCCGCCCGCGTCGGAGACGGCCGCGACGACGGTGTGGTACGAGACACCCCCCATGCCCGCGAGCATCACGGGGTGCTCGATGCCGAGCATCTCGGTGAGTCGTGTCTGCATCAGATCGGCTCCCTCATCGTTCCCATCGCCTCATGGTCCTCATCGTCCGCAGGTGGCGCCAGTGTCCATTAGCCTCGATGCCGTGGGCAACCCGCAGGCGTCACCCCAGGTCGGCGTCATCATGGGCAGCGACTCCGACCTGCCCACGATGCAGGCCGCGATCGACGTGCTGGTGGAGTTCGGCGTGCCCTACGAGGCGCGGATCGTGTCGGCCCACCGCACCCCCGAGGTCATGGTCGAGTACGCCCGCACCGCCGCCGACCGCGGGATCCGCGTGATCATCGCCGGGGCCGGCGGCGCCGCGCACCTGCCGGGCATGACCGCGTCGATGACGCCGCTGCCCGTCATCGGGGTGCCCGTGGCCCTGAAGCAGCTCGACGGGCTCGACTCCCTGCTGTCGATCGTGCAGATGCCCGCGGGCGTCCCCGTCGCGACCGTCGCGATCGGCAACGCACGCAACGCCGGGTTGCTCGCGGTGCGGATCCTCGCGACGAGCGACGAGAAGCTGCGCGCCGCGATGGAGCGCTACCAGGCGGATCTCACGCAACAGGTGCGCGACAAGGACGCCAAGCTTCGCGCCGACAACGCGTAAACAAGCGCGCCGCCCGACGCCGTTACTCGGTGGCGATCGCCTTCAGCACGTCGAGCTTCGCCGCGCGGCGCGCGGGAAGGATCGCCATCAGCACGGCCAGCAAGCTGAACAGCAGCACGATGACGATCACCGATCCCGGCGCCGCCGAGAACTTCGTGAAACCCTGGTCTTTCAGCGACGTGACGACCGCCCACGCGAAGAAATAGGCAATCACGAGCCCGAGCAGTGTTCCCAGCAGCGCGATGATCACCGCCTCCCACCGTACGGTCGTGCGCACTTGCCGGCGGCTCATACCCACGGCGCGCAACAAGCCGACCTCACGGGTGCGCTCGTAGACCGACAGCGTGAGCGTGTTGGCGATCCCGATGAGCGCGATGATCACCGCCAGGAACAACAACACGTACACGAGGGCCAGGATCCGGTTCACCTGCGCCTTCTGATCGGCCTTGTACTGCGCGTTGTCCTGCAGCTTGGCCGTCGGGAACGGCTTGAGGAGGGGCTCGATCGCCTTGCGCCCGGCATCCGCCGACACGCCCGGCTTCAGCTTGGCGAAGATCTGGAGATCGAGCTGATCGGTGGCGTTCTTCTCGAACGCGGTGAGCGTGGTCAGGTAGTTCCCGGCGACGATCGTGTCCTTGTAGATGAAATCGAGGCGCATCGGCACGGTCCCCGTCTTCACCCACGTGACCGGAATGACGTCGCCGAGCTTCCAGTGGTGGCTGTCGGCCTTCTGCTTGGAGACGGCGATGCTGTTCGGTCCCATGGCGGAGAAGGAGCCGTCAACGGCGCCGAAGTCGAACAGCTGCGAGCTCGCGACCGGATCGGCGGCCACGATCCCCGTGCCCGTGCCGGCGATCTTCACCGGCGCGAACCTGATCGGCGTCACCGCCTGGACCTCGGGCAGCTTGGCGATCTGCTGGGCGAGTACCGGGCTCATCCCCGAGCCGAAGCCGCTCCCGCTCGTGATGATGTAGTCGGTCTTCAACTGGGCGTCGATCGCGCTGCTGATCGACGCGTTGGCCGACGACGCGAAGATCGTGATGAACCCGACGAGCGACACCGCGATCATCACGGCGGCCGCGGTCGTCGCGGTACGGCGCGGGTTCCGGGCCGCGTTCTCGCGCGACAGGCTGCCCGTGATGCCCTTGATCTTCGTGAGCGGCACACCGATCGCGCGCGCGAGCCCGCGCGCGAAGAGCGGGCTCAGCACGAAGACGCCCACGAGGACGAGCAGGGCACCGATGCCCACCGACGCGATACCGCTCCCGCCGAAGAGCCCGCGGAACAGCGCGGCGCACCCGAGGAACGCGATCGCGCCGCCGATGCTCGAGCGCAGCACCCGGTTCACCGGCCGTTCCAGGGCGACGTCGCGCATCGCGGCCACCGGGGGGATGCGGGCCGCGCGCACGGCCGGGAACACCGCGGCGATCACCGTGATGATCAGGCCGACCGACATGCCGATGATCACGCCGTTCGCCGGGACCGTCACCGTCGTCGTCGGCAACGAGACGCCGATGGCGTTCAGCGCCGCGGTGAGACCGACCGCGAGGAACACGCCCCCGATGACGCCGATCGCCGACGCGATCAGCCCGACGACGACCGCCTCCCCGATCACCGAGCCGAGGACCTGACCCTGGCTGGCACCGATCGCGCGCAGCAACGCCATCTCGCGCAGCCGCTGCGCGACGACGATCGAGAACGTGTTGTAGATGATGAACACACCGACGATCAGGGCGACGAGGGCGAACACCAACAACGCGGTGTTGAAGAACCCGAGTTGCTTGGCGACCGCGTTCTGGTTCTCCTTCGTGATCTCCTTCCCGGTCACGGCCTCGTATCCCGCAGGGAGGGTCTGTTGCAGGTTCGACTTGAGCTGCTGCTGCGACACGCCCGGCTTCGCCGCGACCGAGATCTGGTCGTACTGCCCGATCGCGTTCGCGAGGCGCTGGGCCTCCTGCTGGGTGAAGAGCACGATGGACGCGCCCGCCAGGCTGTCGGCCGTCCCGAAGCGCGCGACGCCGACGAGTGTGTACACCTTGGGCGGCTTCTGGGTGAGCACCGTGATCCGGTCACCCACGTGCAGGTGGGCGCTCTGGGCGGAACCGCGATCGACGACGACCTCGTCGCTGGTTTCCGGCGCGCGGCTGCCGGGAACCAGGTGGAAGGGGTTCAGCTTTCCGACGGGGTTCCATGCGAACCCGAGCGTCGGCGGGCCTTGGCCCGGGCTCCCGACGGCCTTGCCGTTGGCATCGACGATCTGCGCGTACGGGATCGCCACGCCGCCGTGCGCGTCGGCGACGCCGGGAGTCGCGAGCACCGTGTCGAGCAGCGTTGCCGGCACGCGCGGCCGGAGATCGCCGCCGAAGTCGCTCTTCATGACGGCGTGCGAACGGACGACCGCGTCGGTGCCCTTGTAGATGTTCCCGAAGAGGTCGTCGAAGGTGTGACGAATCGTGGCGGTGAGCACGAACGTGCCCGACACGAACGCGACGCCGAGCACGACCGCGAGCGCGGTGAGCAGGAAGCGCAGCTTGTGGGCCAGCAGCCCCCGGCGGGTGACCTTCCACATATGCGCGCCGCCTCGCTACTCGGTCGCGCCGAGGCTGCGCATCTTGTCGAGGATGGTGTCGGCGTTCGGGGCGTGCAGCTCGTCGACGATGCGGCCGTCGGCCAGGAACACGACACGCTCCGCGTACGCGGCGGCGCGCGGGTCGTGGGTCACCATCACGATGGTCTGCTGGAACTCGCGCACCGCGCGCTGCATGAAATCGAGGATGTCGCAGCTCGACCTCGAGTCGAGGTTGCCGGTCGGCTCGTCGGCGAAGATCACTTCGGGCCGGCTCGCCAACGCACGCGCGACCGCGACGCGCTGCTGCTGACCGCCCGACAGCTCCGAGGGCCGGTGCTTCAAACGATCGCGCAGGCCGACGGTGTCGATCAGCTGATCGAGCCACGTCTGATTCACCTGGTGTCCGCCGAGCGCCATGGGCAACGTGATGTTCTCGTACGCGTCGAGCGTGGGGATGAGGTTGTACGACTGGAAGATGAAGCCGATGCGGTCGCGGCGGACCTTCGTGAGCTCCTTCTCCGACAGCGAGCTGATGTCGATGTCGCCGAGAAACACCTGGCCTTCGGTGAGTCGATCGAGGCCGGCCAGGCAGTGCAGCAGCGTCGACTTGCCGGAGCCCGAAGGCCCCATGATGGCCGTGTACTGCGCCCGCCCGAACTCGACGTCGATGGCGTCGAGGGCGTGGACCTGGGTGTTGCCGGCGCCGTACACCTTGGAGGCGTGTACTGCGCGTGCCGCGATCGCGGTCGTCGTGGGAGGAATCGTCGCCGTCACGCCGGTAACCATACGGAACGCGCGCCGCGCAGTCCTATCGGGAATTCCGGCGGGCGCGATCAGGCGTCGAGCTCGGCGGGCGTTTCGGGCTCG
>DATMUX010000039.1:0-2755 GCA_035563695.1 Acidimicrobiia bacterium | reverse complement strand
CGGCGCTGCCGATGAGCGACGGCGGGAACAGGATCCCAATGACCGCGCCGACCGCCGCACCACCCCATGCACCGTGACGGGTTGACGTCTCGTCCTTGTTGACGTGCACCTTGCCGTTCGCGTCCTTCGTGACCACGGATGCGTCGTACGTGCCGACGGCGCCCGTTGCATGGAGGTCTTTCACGATTTCGTAGTCGTCGCGTGCAGCCATCTCGCTGGGATACGTGCCGATGTAGATGAACACACCATCGGGCCTTGCCATGGCATCGCTCCTCGCAGAAGTCGAAGCGGCAGCCGGGTGCCGTCGCGCGGCAGACTGTACGCCTCGACCGACGAAATAAACAGGCTCGACCGGCCTCAGCACGACGAGAAGCCGTCACTCGCGGGCGTACGTTGCGTGGCCGGTCTGCGCCTTCTTGCGGCTGACGATCATGTACTTCACACCCTCCATCGCGAGGAGTGCAGTAACGACTGCGATGAGGATTGGTGCCGTCTGCAGCGCACCGATCTGGGTCATGAACGCGCCAGCTAAGGCCATCGCGAACGGCGCATTTGCGAGTGCGCCGGGAACGGCGGCGAACATGCACGTAAGGCAAGCCCCAGGGGCAAGCTGGTAATCCCGTGATGCACGGCGATCCCGGCGGCTCCCCCGACGAGCAACGCAGGGAAGATCGGCCCGCCGACGAAGCCGCTCCCGTTGCTCACCGCGAACGCGAGGACCTTCGCGAACACGATCGCTACGAGCAGGCCGAGGCCGAGGGTCGGTGCATCGCGCAAGACGCTCTTGAGTTGGTCGCTCCCGGTGAACAGGGTCAGTGGTAACGCGACTCCTATGACACCGAACACGAGGCCACCCAAGGTCGGCTTCGCGATGCTCGGAACCGGCAAGCGAGTGAACAAGCGGGTCAACCCCGCGGTGAACACAGCCAACAGTGTCGCGACGACCGCAAGGAGTGCCGGACCGGCTGCGACGAGCCGTGCGCGCAAGTCCGCGAGATGCGCTTCGGCGTTGCCCGGACGCCGCGCGTAGTAGAGGAACGTGAGGCCGACGGTCGCCGTCGAGGCGAGCGTGAAGAGCAGGAACGCTGACACCGTCACGACGAGGGCGGAACCAGGATAACTGCAGCGGCAGCCGTCAGCGTCCAGGGCTGCTCGAGGACCCCGACCGCGGTTGCCTCGACGGGGTTGAGTTCCTTGAGGTGACCAGTGACATTCGTGACGAATCCCTTCTTCGGCACGCGGGGCAGCTTTCGGCGCTGCCATTGCCGAACGCCCACCCCGACGAGGCCCACACCGAGCACGATCTCGATGATCTCGACGGCAGTGCGCCCGCCGGTGTGGCGCAGGGAGTGCGCACCCCCGCGATGAACGCGACGGCGAACTAGGAGCATCAAGCTGTCGCGCCTAGTGGGTTACAAGGCTGCGCTGCGGCGCCGTGAGTAAGCGTGAGCTGGGCGCGTAAGCGGGGCGCGCGGGCGCGCAATGATGAGGCAGTGAACGACACGCGAAATCTCGGAACCAATGGGCACCCGCGATCGGCCGCAGACGCGGATGCGCTGACCAAGTTCAATCAGAGGACGGCGTTTCCGCTGGTCCTCGCGGCAGTAATCCCACTGTTCCTCCTTCCCGGCGGCGCCTACCCGGTGCTTTCGGCGATCGTCTTCATCGCGGCCTGGCTCGTGTTCGTTGTCGACTTCGTGGTCCACGAACGGCGACTGGTGCACTACTTGCTTACGTGGCTCGGTCGCTTCGACCTCGCAGTCGTTGTCCTTACGGCACCGTGGTTCTTGCTCATCGGCCCATCCAATTCGAAGTTTCTCCTGCTGATCCGGTTGGCACGGATGTCACGCGTCCTCATGGCAACTCGCGGCGCAGAACGGTTGTTCAAACGCCTCGGCCGCGTCGCGCTGATCGCAGTGATCGTTGTCTTCGTGGGTGCCGCGGTGGGCTACCGTGCCGAGCACGCGACGAACGCCGGCTTTGCAACGTTCGGCGACGCGCTGTGGTGGGCGATCGTCACCTTGACGACCGTTGGGTATGGCGACATCGTCCCCAAGACAACCGCCGGTCGCGTTGATGGGGTCATGATCATGATCACCGGCGTCGCGATCCTCGGTCTGCTTGCCGGCGCGTTGGCAAGCTTCTTTCACATCGAAACCACCACATCGAACTCTGAACCCGACGCTGACACCAACGTGAGCGTTCCCGCGGAGCTCGCCGCCCTCCGGGACCAGGTCGTGCGCCTCGTCGACGAGGTTGCGCGCCTCAGCGCAAACCGGAATGCCTCGCCCAGCGCGTCAGACGATCCGTAGTCGGCCTGGGAAAGTTCTGTTGCGTTCGAGCGCGAGACGCGCCTTCTTGGTGAGCTCGAGTCCTCGCCGGCCGCGACGACGAGCGCGCCGGCGGTGTCCGCGCCGACGACGAGACGGTCGACCATCTCGGCGGCGGTCTCGCCGACCAGCGACGTCAGCAACGCGTCGAGCGTACGGAATCTCGTCGTCGAGCTCGTTGGATGCGCCGACGGATCAAATCTCAAGGCACACCGGTCACCCAACGCCAGCCCGAACATTCGAGTCAGACCCAACGCGGGAAGTCGCAAAACCAATACTTGTTGCCCGCGCTGGCGCTGTTCTGCCACACGCGAACCGCGCACATAACGGGCTCTACGCGATGAAGCGTGGTTGACGGCCTCGTACTCTTGCGGTTTGGGGAGTCTGCCAGGTCACGCCGCAGTGCAACAGGAGTCGGAGTCGGT
>DATMUX010000038.1:0-2902 GCA_035563695.1 Acidimicrobiia bacterium | reverse complement strand
GCGCACCGGCGAGACCGAGGCGTTCGAGCACGCGTTCACCGAGGCCCAGTCGCTCATTTCCGCGATGCCCGGTTTCGTGAACTTGGAGCTGCAGCGCTGTATCGAGCGTCCGGATCGCTATCTCCTGTTCGTGCGGTGGGAACGTTTGGAGGATCACACCGAAGGCTTCCGCGACTCGAAGGAGTACGAGCAGTGGCGCGCGCTGCTACACCACTTCTACGACCCGTTCCCGACGGTCGAGCACTACGCCGGCGTCGCTCGCGCCGGCAAGGAACGTTGAGGACGCCGTGCGGTTCATGTACCAGTATCCGGAGACGACCGGCACCGAGCACGACATGCTCGAGGCAGGGCCCGTCGCCGAGCTGGCAGTCGCGGCCGAGGCCGCCGGTTGGAGCGGCTTCGCGTTCACCGAACATCCGGCACCGGGCGCGCGCTGGCTCGCGGCCGGCGGACACCAGACGCTCGACCCGTTCGTCGCGCTCGGCCACGTCGCGGCCGTCACCGAGCGGCTGCGCCTGCTCACGTACCTCGCGGTCGCGCCGTACCGCAATCCGTTCCTCCTCGCGAAGTCGTCGGCCACCGTCGACCTACTCTCCAACGGACGCTTCGTGCTCGGACTCGGCGCCGGGTATCTCAAGGGCGAGTTCCGTGCCCTCGGTGTCGAATTCGACGAGCGCAACGACCTGTTCGACGAGATACTCGACGTGTTGCCGCGGTCGTGGAGTGGTGAGCCGGTGAGCTACTCGGGCCGTCACTTCGACGCGCGTGATGTCATCCTCCGCCCGCGGCCCGTGCAGACGCCGATCCCGATCTGGATCGGCGGCAACAGCACGGTGACGCGACGCCGCGTCGCAGCGCGGGCGCAGGGGTGGCTGCCGATGACCACCTTCGTCGACATCTCCGCGACGGCGCGCACTCCCCACATCGCCTCATTCGAACAGCTCGCCGGCCACATTCAGGAGGTTCGAGAGGCAGCCGGCAAACGCGGCGCGACGCTCGACATCGTCGTCGCGTACACCGATCCGGCGATCGCCGAGCCCGGCCGCGACGCCGGGCGGCATCGCGACGCCTTCGCCGCGCTCGCCGAGATCGGGGCGACCTGGGCCGTGATCCCCGCTCCCGCGGGCCGGTACCCCGCGACGCGAGCGTTCATCGACGAGTTCGCGCGCCACTACTGCGCGTGAGCCCCGAGCGGCGCCGTCCGCGCCCGGCGTCGACCCCCTCATCCATTCAGAAGACCGAGTGTCGGCGAGATCGTGCCACGAGCGCCGCGCTCGCTACCGTGTCCAAACGTGGGTATCGCCTACCGAACCGACCCGGAGCGTGACATCACACTCACCGTGTGGCACGGTCCGGTCTCGTGCGAGGAATGGCGCGAACACGTGCAGAGCGTCGTGTCCGAACTCGATCAGGGCTCGCCGTCACGCTTCCTCGCCGATATCCGCTCCGCCGCCGACGTCTCGACGATCACCGACGAGCACATCAGCGAGATGGCCCAACTCTTCGCGCGCGGCGCGTACGGAGCACGCGCGAAGGTCGCCGTGGTTGCAGGCGACCTGTTCGCCGGCGCCGAGCAATTCGAACACGAACCGTCGATGTCGGGGATCAACACCATCGTCTTCAACGACTTCGCCACCGCGTGTACGTGGCTCGGACTGGATCCCGACGCCGCCGTCGCGACCGTACGGGCCCTGCGCGCCGAGATCGACGCCCGCCCCGACGAACCTCGTTGACACCGGTGCGCTCGCGGGTCGGGCCCCGGTCGAAGACGCCCCGATTCCACCACTTATGGCACTCGATGCGTTACGTTCCGTAGTGACGGCTGGGGGGTCACATGGGGATTGCCTACGAGTGCGACGAGCGGGCGGGAATCACGATCACGGTATGGGACGGGAACGTCACGCCCGATGACTGGCGCGCGCTCGTGCGCGGCCAGGACGCCGACCCGAAGTGGCCGACCGGCCCCGCCTTCCTCGGTGTGCTGACGACCGCCCGCGGCTTTTCCACGTTCGACGAGTCGGTCGTCGCCGAGATGCGCGAGTTCTATGCGAACCGCCCGAAACGGCTGGCGAAGATTCGCTCGGCGACGGTCGCGGATCGCGGGATCGAGACGGTGGGGACGCTCGAGCAGGTGGTCGGCAAGCTCGGCGTGCGCAACATCGTGTTCACCGATGTCAGGACCGCGTGCACCTGGCTCGGTGTCGATGTCGAGGTCGTCGAGGCAATCGTCGCGCGACTTCGCTCCGAGCTCCGGGCCGAGCGCGAGCCGCGCTGACGCGTTGACGCGCGGCGTCAGCCGATCGCGGAGTCGATGGCGACCAGCGCGAGCGCCTCGTCGAGCGGCGAGGGCTTCGCGAAGAGGAACCCTTGCCCGTAGCCACATCCGACGTCGCGCACCGCCGCCAGCTTCGCCTCGGTGTCGATCCCCTCCGCGACCACCGCGAGCCCGTACGTTGTTCCGAGCTCGGCAATCGCCTTGAGCACCACGAGATCGCGCGAGTCCGACTCGAGTGACCTCAGAAACGAGCGATCGATCTTGATCGAGTCGATCGGCAACCGGCGGAGATAGGTCAGCGAGCTGTATCCGCTTCCGAAGTCGTCCAGGGCGATGTGGACGCCCAGCCCTCGGATGCGCGTCATGATGGCGGCGTTGCGTTCCGTCTCCTCGAGCAGCACCGTCTCGGTGATCTCGAGCGTGAGCAGATCGGGGGCGAGTGACGAGTCGGCGAGCGCGTCGGTCACGTTCTTCACGAGGTCACCCTGTCCTATCGCGGGACATCGGAAAGGGATGTCGCGGGAGATAGGCAAGGGTTGGTGATGCTGGCGGGTGTCCAAGGCCCGGCTGATCATCACCGCTGTCGTTGTCGAGCGTCGTGTCCAGGCCGAGGTTGCTCGTGCCTAT
>DATMUX010000037.1:0-4472 GCA_035563695.1 Acidimicrobiia bacterium | reverse complement strand
ACGCTCATCGTGCTGTTCGAGTTCAAGGTGATCGTCGTCGGCCCCGTGTACAGGCAGCCGGTCACGGTGCTGTTCGCCTGGTAGTCGGCCTGCTGGCGGATCGACGTGTTCGCGGGCGGGAACGCGAGCAGCGAGCCGCTCGCGGGATCGTTGTTCCGGGCGAACGTCGGGTTGTTGGTGCAGTTGAGCGGGTTGGCGACGGCCTTGGGCCCGCCGAACTGCGTGCTGTTCGCCAGGTTCTTGCTCGTCGGCGTGTTGTAGTACGTGTCGGTGTTGCCGTTGAACGTCGGGTTGCCGCACATGTACAGGGCGTCGTTCGAGTGCACGGGTCCGTTCAGCACGGCTTGGGTGTTCCAGAACACGGCGACGCACCCCGAGGAGCTGGGGTCGGAGGGACCGTACCCGTTGAAGAAGCCGGGGGTCCCGCTCGTGTTCCACTCCCACACGTGGAACTTGCACTTCGAGACGTTGGCGCCCGTGAGCGCGGGGTCCATGATCTCGTAGTCGGTGAGCCAGAGGAAGTCGAGGAAGCCCTGCCGGCGCAAGCCGACCCGCACCGTCCGCATCACGTTGCGCGACAGTCCGGTCGACGTGAGGTACACGATGCCCGTCGCCGGAGTCTGCGTGGTCGTCACGTTGTAGCGGAACGACTCGTTGTTGTTCGACCCGCCCGACACGGGCACGAACTGCGTAAAGGCCTTGTTGTTGTCGGGCGGGAGGTTGGTCGAGCTGTACTGCCAGTAGTTGTTGTTCTGCGCGAGGTGGTTCAGGTAGTCGTCGACGCCCGCTTCGGCCGCGGCGAGCGCGGCCTCGTGGTCCTGGTCGTGGCGCGCGAGCGGGAGCTGTTCGACCGTCTGCGCCCAGACCGCCAGCGGGATCAACGACATCAGCAGCACGAGCGTGATCGCGATCACCATGGCGATGCCGGCTTCGTCGCGGGGCTCGGGTGCGAGAAGGTGGCGACGAATGGTGCGCAGTTTCTTGGTCATGGCGTCACGAGTTCGGGTTGTAGTCGACGTTGCGGATGTGGATCTTCGTGTTGATCACGACGGTCGGAGAGCCGGGGCGGATGCGGACCCGCAGGCTGATCCCGACGGCGTCGATGCTGCCCAGCTGGGTGGTAGCGGCGGCCGGGATGGGCGTCGGGATCTGGTTGCCGTTCGCGTCGTAGTACGTGAAGATCGGCTGGCTGATGTCGAGGTAGCGACCGTCGATCCGGTTCAACGGTTGCCCGGAGTAGGTCCAGTTGCCCGGGGCCCCGCCGGCGTCGGGCTTGGTCGCGTCCTCGTGGAACACGTACACGTTCGTGCCCGGGACGAGCGAGACGTACGCATGGAGCTTCGTGGGTCCGGCGACGGCTTGATCGGAGAGGCCCGCGTAGAACGTCACGTCCTGCACGTCGGCCGACGCGAATGGCGGAACGGTCGGCGACGGCGAGATCGCGGTGCGGATGTCCTTGGTGATGCGATCGGCGATGATCTGCGCCTCGATGTTGCCGCTGTTGCGGTCCGAGGTCACGATGTCCTGGTGCTGCATCACCGCGACCGCGCTGTACGCGGATCCCATGATCACGCCGAGCAGGGCCGTCGCGACCATCATCTCGACGAGCGTGTGCCCCCGGTCGTTGCGGCGGCCGAGCCGCGAGCGCAACGCACGCAGCAGTCTCACGGGATCGCCACCGTGATCGGGCCGCTGTAGGCGGTGGTCGACGCGCCGGTGGCATCCACCGCGTAGACCGCATCGGGCTTCACCCAGACGTTCAATGGCTGGGTCGCGCCCACCGCGGTGATCGTCCAGTGACCAGGGGCACGGCGGTAACGCTGTTACCGTTCGCGTCGGTCTGCACGAGACCGATCGTCGGCGTCGAGCCCGAGCCGGTCCCGCTCGTGCACACCGCGGTGTACGGCGCGCCGAAGGTCGTCGTCTCCGCCGCGGTGACGTTGGTAGTGGGAGCGGGCGTGGCGTTGGCGTGCTGCACGTGCAGCGACAGCGTGTACAGCGGCACCGCGGTGCTCGACGTCTGGCCCGGGCTCACGCCGAGCGCCGCGGGAGGACCTCCGGGGAAGCTGGCCGCCGTGTACAGGGATTGCGGTTGGTGTCCTTGCCCAACGGGTTGTTGTCGGTGCAGTTCCCCGCGAACACGGTGTACCCGCTGGAGTACGGAAACAGGGGGGTCAGCGACGTCAGCCCGGTGGCGTACGAGTACTGCCCGTACGGCTGGAGCCCCGTGTTCGCGACCGAGACCGGGATGCCCGTCGCCGCGGGCGTGGCCGCCGGCGTCGTGCTCCAACCCGTGACGGAGATCGTGGCGCCCGAGTCGTAATTGAACTGGATCGACACCGTCTGGCCCACGGAGACGGACGCGTTCTGCGTCGGCGTCACGACCTCCTGGTCGCCCACGCCCGTTCCCTGGATCACCGACACCGCGTAGGTCCCCGGAGTGAGGAACGGGAAGAACGCGCACCCTTCGGCCGTCGTCGCCTGCGTCTGGGTGACCGGGCCCGCGATCTTGATGTTGATGTTCGGCGCGACCTGCGAGCTCGCGTTGAACACCTTCACCGCGATCGACCCGCTGCTCTGGCTGTATGCACCGACGGGCGGCGCGAGGTCGGTCGACGATTGCACGGGTTGCGTCCCCGCCATTCCCTTCCACGTGACCTTCTCGTTCACGGCGAGGATCATCCCGGAGTTGTTGCCGGGACTGTCGCA
Organism: Acidimicrobiia bacterium; assembly: GCA_035563695.1. GTDB lineage: Bacteria > Actinomycetota > Acidimicrobiia > IMCC26256 > PALSA-610 > DATMUX01. Next base: position 1,763 of record DATMUX010000037.1, on the reverse strand, counting down.
CGAGCTCTGCGTCGAGCCCTGCGCCACGAACTGCGCGTCCTGGGTGATGGTGTAGGTGATGCCGTTGACCGTCTGAGTGAAGACGGTCTGTCCGGCGCTGATCGTCGTGAACTTCGTGGGATCGGCCGCGGTTCCCCGAATGTTCTCCATCGCCTGGGCCGCGAGCTGCGCGGCGACGACCCGGTTGCGGATGTTGCCCGAGGCCACGATGCCGTTGTCGAAGAGCAGTACCGCGGACGCGAAGGCGATCGCGATGATCGTCACCGCGACGACCACCTCGACGATGGTGAAGCCGTCGGATGCCGCGCCGGAGGTCGGGTGCTGCTCGGTCACGGACCCCCCTCCAGGACGCGGTGACGCATAGGTGCTGCCCCGAGGGAATCGGCGAACTCGGGATCCGGCTTGAGCGCCGGGCGCGACTTCCGTCCCGGTTCGGGGAACGTGAGCAGTACAGGAAGTTCCCGTCGACCCAGGTCACGCGGCCCTGACGGGCGGCGGCTACGAGCGGGCGCCGGGCAGGACGCGGGCCGCGTCGTACACCGAATCGACCCGTTTCACCGCCGCGAGGATCGAGTCGAGGTGTCCGGGGTCGGCCAGCTCGAACTCGAACCGCAACCGCGCGATCCGGTCGGGCTGCGTCTGCGTAGTGCACGCGAGGATGTTGACGTGGTGGTCGGAGAGCACCTCGGCGACGTCGCGCAGGAGCTTCGAGCGGTCGAGCGCCTCGATCTCGACCGACACCGTGTACGTGCCGGGAGCGTCGTTGTCCCAGTCGACGTCGATGACGCGATCGGCCTGGCCCAGCAAGCTCACCGCGTTCGCGCAATCGGTGCGGTGCACCGATACGCCGCGCCCGCGGGTGACGAAGCCCATGATCTCGTCGCCGGGCACCGGCGTGCAGCAGCGCGACAGCCGCACCATCACGTCGTCGAGACCCTCGACGTGCACGCCCGCCCCGGCCCGGCGGCGGTGGCGCGCCCGCGGCGGGCGGGCGACGGTGGTCGGGAGCTGTTCCTCGCAGCCGCGCAGCTCGCGCTGGATCCGCTGCACGACGGCCTTGGCCGACACGTGGCCCTCGCCGATCCCCGCGTACAGCCCGTCGAGATCGGCGTAGTTGAGCTGCTCGGCGATCTTCGAGAGCACCGGCGAGCCCGAGAGCTTCTGCACCGGCAGCGCCTCGCGCCTCATGGCCTTGACGAGATCGTCGCGGCCGGCATCGATCGCGTCGACGCGGCGCTCACGCGAGAACCACTGGCGGATCTTCGACCGGGCGCGCGGCGTCTGCGCGATCTGGAGCCAGTCGCGACTCGGGCCCGCGCCCTCGACCTTGCTCGTGAAGATCTCGCAGGTGTCGCCCGACTGCAACGCGGAGTCGAGCGGGATGAGACGCCCGTTCACCCGCGCGCCGATGCACCGGTGCCCGACCTCGGTGTGGATCGCGTAGGCGAAGTCGATCGGCGTGGCGCCGGTCGGCAGCGTGACGACCTTGCCCTTCGGCGTGAAGACGAATACCTCGTCCTGTTCGAGGTCGATCTTCAGGCTGTGCATGAACTCGGCGGGGTCGGTCGTCTCCTGCTGCCAGTCGACGATCCGCTGCAGCCACACGAGATCCTCGCTCGGGTTCGCGTGCTCCTTGTAACCCCAGTGCGCGGCGACGCCGTACTCGGCCCGGCGGTGCATCTCGGCGGTGCGGATCTGGAACTCGACCGCGCGTCCCTGCGGGCCCACGACCGTCGTGTGCAGCGACTGGTAGAGGTTGAACT
>DATMUX010000036.1:0-2029 GCA_035563695.1 Acidimicrobiia bacterium | reverse complement strand
CCCTTCGTCGATCGATGCGCGGTCCCAGCGCGCTCGGTCCTGCTCCTCGAGCGGCACGAGATCTCCGGCGGAGTCGATCCGAGCCGCGCGCCGGGCATCGTGGAGCAGAAGCAGCGCGAGGAGGCCGAGCACCTCGGGCTCGTCCGGCATCAACTGTCCCAACGTGCGCGCGAGCCGGATTGCCTCCGCGCACAGGTCGACGCGCACGAGGTCGGCACCCGCGGTCGCCGCGTATCCCTCGTTGAAGAGCAGGTACACGACCGCGAGCACGGCGTGCGTGCGTTCGGGCAACGCGTGCGCGGGCGGGATGCGATAGGGGATCCCGGCGTTGCGAATCTTGCGCTTGGCCCGCACGAGGCGCTGCGCCATCGTCGGTTCGGGAACGAGGAACGCTCGCGCGATCTCGGCGGTCGTCAGGCCGGCAAGCGTGCGCAAGGTCAGTGCGACCTGCGCGTCGACCGCGAGCGCCGGGTGACAACACGTGAAGATGAGGCGGAGACGATCGTCGTCGATCCCGCTGTCGTCGGCGGGATCATCGTCACCGCGCTGATCGAGGGGCGACACCACCGCCACCTCCTGCAGCTTGGTCGTGCCTCGCGCGTCACGCCGTAGCCGGTCGAGCGCGCGATTGCGAGCCGTCGTCGTGAGCCACGCGCCGGGGTTGCGCGGGACGCCATCGCGCGGCCATCGCTCCAATGCCCGCGCGAAGGCGTCCTGCGCGCACTCCTCGGCCAGGTCCCAGTCGCCGGTCGACCGGATGAGCGTCGCGACGATCCGTCCCCACTCGTCGCGAAACGCGTCCGCGACCGCGGCCTCGGTCCGAGACCTTCGAGAACTCCGAGACGAGGGGGTTACATGTCCCAGATCGGTCGTACCTCGATGCTGCCGACGCGCGCGCCGGGAATCTTCGCCGCGACCGCGATCGCCTCGTCGAGATCCTTGCAGTCGACGAGGTAGAAGCCGCCGACCTGCTCCTTGGTCTCGGCGAACGGGCCGTCCGATGTCAGCACCTCGCCGTTGCGCACTTGCACGGTCGTTGCATCGGTGGTCGGGCGCAGCCGTTCACCGCCTTGCAGGACGCCGCGCCGGGTCATCTCCTCGCCGAACGCCACGTACTCCCCGAGCATCGACTGACCTTCGGCCGGGCTCAGGGCCTCGACGGCGTTCTCCTCCGTGCAGATCAACAACAGGTAGCGCATGGTTCCTCCTCATCGGGTGTGCGGTGGGTGTACCGACACGACGATCGGAACGCGCCCGGATCGACAGCCCGGTTCATATTTCGGCCACGAGGCGCTCGATGATCAACGTTCGTTGCACTTGGCCGGTGGCCGGAGTGCGCGGCAGGGCGTCGACGACCGCGACCCGCCGGGGCTGCTTGAACGGGGCCAGGCGCCCCTCGCAGAACGCCCGCAGCGCGGCCGCATCGGGCGGCACCGCGCCCGCGCGCGCAACGACCACTGCCGTGACGATCTCGCCCCATTGCGGGTCGGGCACGCCGACGACCGCGACCTCCGCGACCGCCGGATGCGCGGCGAGCACACGCTCCACCTCGGGTGGGGCGATCGTCTCGCCGCCGCTGCGGATCACGTCCCGGGCCCGGCCGACGATCGACAGGTAGCCCTCGTCGTCGAGCGCACCGAGGTCACCGGTGTGGTACCAGCCGTTGCGCAGCGCGCCGGCCGTCGCGGCCGGGTCGTCGAAGTACCCGTCCATCAGGAACGGGCTGCGCATGCAGACCTCACCGTCGCCGGTGAGGCGCACCTCGACGCCGGGTTGCGGGATCCCCACGCTGCCCGGCTTGCGGAACAGGTCCGCATCGCCGAGTTGAACGCCCGGGCCGGCCTCGGTCGAGCCATAGAAGACGCGCGTCACGGTGTGGGGGAGTGCGTCCTTGATCGCACGCAGCAACTCGGGTGGTGTCGCCGAGGTTCCCGTGTCGGCTTCGACGAGAGTTGCAAGCGAACCGCGACCGATACCGTGCTCGAGGATGCGGGCCCACACCGCGGGAATGCAATAGAGGCGCGACGCC
>DATMUX010000035.1:0-2025 GCA_035563695.1 Acidimicrobiia bacterium | reverse complement strand
GCCACTCGGCCGGCGGCGCTGGTGTCGGGGGGCGCGCCCCGCGCGCCCGCCGCCGGGCCCGGCCTCCGGCCGTTGCGCGATCCCCGGCGCTACGACCCCGGCGTCGCGTTCGTGACTTGGACGTCGGGCACGACCGGGACTCCCAAGCCCGTTCTCCACACCCACGCGAGCTACGTGGAGCTGCTCGACCGGGTCCTCGGCTCGTTGCGGGCGGGCGCGCCCGACGGGCCGCGGCGCGCGAGCACGCCGAACCTCGTGCCGGTGTCACTCGCGCTCAACGCCGGGATCTACAACGTGCTGTTCGGGCTGCGGGCCGGAGCCGAGGTCGTCGTGATGGACGCCTTCACCACCACCGAGTTCGCCGAGCTCGTGCACCGCTTCGGGATCCGCTCCACGGTGCTGCCGCCGGCCGCGATCACGATGCTTGCCGACGATCCCGCGGTGACCGATCTCCGGCCGCTGCGCTACGTGCGCAGCATCACCGCGCCGCTGTCGCCGCTCCAGGCGCGCCGGTTCTCGGGCAAGTTCGGCGTGGTCGTGCTGAACGGCTACGGGCAGGCCGAGATCGGCGAGGTCGTCGGGTGGACCGCCGCCGACGCCCGCGATCATCCCGACAAGCTCGGTGCCGCCGGGCGCCCGCACGCGGGTGTCGCCCTGAAGATCGCCGGCGCCGATGCCGACACGGGCGTCGGCCGGCTGCTCGTACGCCCGCCCGCGACCGCGGCCGGCATCGACGCGTCACGGCTCGACCGCGACGGCTTCGTCGACACCGGCGACCTGGCGCGCATCGACGACGACGGCTTCGTGTGGATCGAAGGGCGTGCGAGCGACGTCATCAATCGCGGGGGCAACAAGATCTTTCCCGAGCAGGTCGAGGAGGTCCTGCGGCTCGCGCCGGGTGTCACCGACGCCGCGGTCGTCGGCGTGACCGACGACCGCCTCGGCGAGGTTCCGGTCGCGTGCGTCGTCGCCGGACCCGGCGTGCGCGACGAGGAGCTGATCGCGTTGTGCCGCGAGCACCTGGCGCCCTACAAGGTGCCGGTCGCGTTCCGGCGCCTCGATGCGTTGCCGCGCAACGATGCCGGCAAGGTGTTGCGCCGGGAGCTGGCGGCGGCCGATCCCGGCGACGATGCCTGACGGAGGTCAGTCGGGCGGGAGGTCGTACGACGGGTGCGCCGGTGGTTCGCCCCGCAAGGATTCGGCCGCGGCGATGCGCCCGCGCACCCACTCGAGGCCGGTCCCGCCGCTCATTGCGTCCTCCCAGCCGTGCATGACGGCGGCGATCGCGTCGCGGCCCGGTACGAGCCCGAGGATCGTGACCATCAGCTGGTGCTCCGACACGTTGGTGACGATGTTGTCGCCGATCGGGTCGGTCACGATGCCGCCGCTCGGCTCGCTCATCGCGTACACCTCGCCGGTGTCCTCGACCCACGAGACCTCGTAGCGGCCCCCGTCGTCGTTCCAGTCGCGCCCGAACTCGAGCTCCTCGGAGCGCCGGCGGCGCGGGTCCTCGTCATAGAACTGCTGCAGGTCCACGCTGTTCCTCCCGTGTGCCCCGGTTCCTTCCCGGAGCCTTCGTGCGGCGGTTCCCCTTCGCGCGCCCGGTCCCATTGTCGCGTCGCCGTGCCCGCCGCGCAGGGTGCCGTGCGTGCGGGCCGCAGCTACCGTGGCGGCATGACCGCTCCCGACCCGTTCGCGCCGGCCCAGCTCGGACCGATCACGCTACGGAACCGCATCATCAAGGCCGCGACGTTCGAGGGCCGCACGCCCAAGCGCGTCGTCACGCCCGAGCTCGTCGAGTTCCACCGGCGGTTCGCGGCCGGAGGTGTGGGCATGACGACCGTGGCGTACTGCGCGGTCACGCGCGCGGGCTCGACCGACGGCCACCAGATCGTGCTCGACAATCCGGAGGTCGCGCCCGGCCTGCGCATGTTGACCGACGCGGTGCACGCGGAGGGCGCGGCCGTCGCCGCCCAGATCGGCCACGCCGGTCCGGTCGCGAACCCGATGGGTACCAAGTCGCCG
>DATMUX010000034.1:0-8715 GCA_035563695.1 Acidimicrobiia bacterium | reverse complement strand
TGGTCCGGGACACCCTCGATCGCAAGCGAGCGATCGAAGACCTGTCGATGGACGAGCGCCGGCAGGGAGGCGTGCTCCCGCACTCCTGGCACGTCCCGTCCAGCACCGAGTACTACGCCACAGTGACTTCGCCGAAGCGCTACTACGAGCGGCTCGGCGAAGCCGGAATCGACTTCGCGGTGTTGTACCCGACGGCGGGGATCGGGCTGTTGCAGTTGCCCGACGACGACCAGCGCGTGACGTTGTGCCGCCTGTACAACGAGTTCATGGCCGAGCAATACCGGCCCTATCGCGACCGCTTCACCGTTGCCGCGCTCGTTCCGATGCACAGCCCCGGCGAAGCGGTGGCCGCGTTGCGGCACGCCAAGTCGCTCGGATCGAAGGTGGCACTGATCGCCAGCCATGTTCACCGCCCGCAGCCGGGCACTCCCTGGTCGGCGAACGACCCGTGGGTCGACCTTCGGGTTCCGGAGTGGGATACGCGAGGTTGGATCGACACGTTCGGCATCGACAGCATCCACGACTACGACGCGGTGTGGGCCGAGGCGGTCACGCTCGGGCTGCCCCTCGCCGCGCACACCGCGGGCATCGGCGCGAGCGATCGCGCATCGATCTCCAACTTCGTCTTCAACCAGATCGGTCATTTCGCCGCGGCGGGAGGCGCGCTCGCAAAGTCGCTGTTCCTCGGCGGGGTGACCGCCCGGTTCCCGCGTCTGCGGCTCGCCTTGCTCGAAGGCGGGGCCGCGATCGGTGTCCAGATCTACGTCAGCCTGGTGACCAACTGGCTGAAGCGAGGCGGCGCCGCGATCGCCCGGCTCGATCCGGCCAACCTCGACAAGGAGCTCCTCGTGAAGCTGCTCGTCGAGGGCGATCCGAGTCTCGCGCGCTTCCCGCCCGACCAGCTCACTGGCCGCGCCGGCAGCATGACGCGCGTGCGTGACGACTTCGCTGCGGCGCAGCTGCCATCGGTCGAGGACATTCGTGACCGTTTCTGCACCAACTTCTACTGGGGCTGCGAAGCCGATGACCCGTTGGTGGGTGTGGCCTTCGATCCGCGGGTGGCACCCCTCGGAGCCCTGGTACCCGCGTTCTTCGCCTCGGACCTGGGGCACTGGGACGTGCCGGAGTTCGACGAACCGCTCGAGGAGGCGTTCGAGCTCGTCGAGCGCGGAATCCTCGACGCCCGCCAGCTCCGCGAGTTCGTGTTCGTCAACCCGATCCGCTTCTACGCGTCGCTCGATCCCGAGTTCTTCGCCGGAACCGCGATCGAGGCTGCGGCGGCAGCCGTCATCAGCGCATAGATCACGCAATCGAAAGGGGAGAGACAATGGGTGGTCGACTCGCCGGCAAGGTCGCGATCGTCACGGGCGCCGGATCCGGTGGCTCCGGCGTGGGCATCGGCCAGGCGATCTCCATCGCGCTCGCCCGGGAGGGCGCGTCCGTGCTCCTGGTCGACAAGGTGGGGGAGCGAGCCGAAACCACGTTGCAGAGCTTCGACGCGCCGCGCGAGAACGCGGCGGTCTTCGTCGGCGACGTCTCGCACGAGCCCGATTGCGAGGCGATGGTCGGTGCCGCGCGCGACCGATTCGGCGGACTCGACATCCTGATCAACAACGCGGCGATCTCGCGCCACGCCCCGATCACCGAAACGTCACTCGAGCTCTACGAGAGCGTCATCGCGGTCAACCTCACGGGTTCGTTCCTTGCGTGCAAGCATGCGATTCCTGCGCTCCTCGCGCGCGGGGGCGGATCGATCGTCAACATCGGCTCGGTCGCCGGAGTTCGCGACTCGGGCACCACGCACACCGCGTACTGCGCGTCCAAGGCGGCGCAGCTGGGCCTGACGGTCGACCTGGCGGGTGCGTACGGACGCGACAACATCCGCGTGAACACCGTGCTGCCCGGCATGGTCGCGACACCGATGCAGGAGTCGGTCGGACAGGTCAGTGACGAGATCCGCGCCCGGCTCAATCTGCTGGGGCGCATGGGCAGCGCGTGGGACATCGCCCACGCGGTGCTGTTCCTGTGCACCGACGAGGCCGCCTACATCACGGGCGTTACTCTGCCGGTCGACGGCGGCGCCACCGCGGGAATGCCGGCGTCGGCGATGCGCGCCGGCCGACCCCGGGGGTAGCCATGGCGTGCTTCGTCTTGCACGGCAACGAGGCAGGCGAGACGCAGGTTTCGCGGCTCAACTTGCCGGTCAAGGAGAGCTACGCCGGCACCTTCCGCGGGCTCAACGACATCCCCACCACCACGATGGGTTTCGCCCAGTTCATCGGCCGCAAGCCCGATGTCGGAGTTCACAACGCGCCGCGACGCCAGTTCCTCGTGGTGCTCGGGGGTGAGCTCGAGATCATCACGACCCTCGGCCAGCACGAACGCCTGAAGCCGGGTGACGTACTCCTGGCCGACGATGTCGGCACGAAGGGTCACATCAGCCGCGACGTCGGCGAGGAACCGCTGATGCTGATGGCTATCGGGATCGACGGCGAGTGGGAGTGTCCGCAGGTGTGAGTGGCGCGGACCGATTACACCACGGCACCCGCGCTCGTGTGGATCACCTGGCCGGTGATCTCGCGGCTCTCCGGGAGCACGAGGAATCGGATTACTGCTGCGACGTCTTCTGCGTCACTGGCGCGATGGGTGAAGTTCTCGTGCGGACCGGACCTGACGATCGAGTCGTAGTCGCCGTCGTCGAGACCGTGCCCGATCATCGGCGTCTTCGTCACGCCGGGCGCCACCGCGTTCACGTTCACGCCGTGCGGTGCCAGGTCGGCGGCCGAGACGCGCGTGAGCGCATTGAGCCCCGCCTTCGACGCGGCGTACACCGCCGGAGTACGGCTCGCCTGAAAGGCGGCGCTCGAACTGACGTTGACGATGCGTCCGCCACCTCCGTGCTCGATCATGTGCCGGCCGATCTCGCGCGTCAGCAGGAACGCGGCCCGCAGGTTGATCGCAATGACGGTGTCGAACGCGTCGTTCGAGAAGTCGGTCGCGCTCTGGGGCTCGCCCGCAATCCCGATGACGCCCGCGCAGTTGACGAGGATGTCGATACGGCCGAACGCGTCGATGACCCGCTCGACGAGTGGGGTGATCGCGACGGCATCCGCGAGGTCGACCGCGAACGCGCGTGCATCTCGCCCGGCGGCGGTGACGACGGCGCCGGCGCGGGCGGCGTCACGATCGACGACGGCGACGTGCGCGCCGGACGCAGCGAGGGCCAGCACCGTTGCCCGCCCGATACCCGACCCGCCTCCCGTGACCACCGCGACCCGACCTTCGAGTGCCGCTCCCATCGGTCAGTTCGGTGGCGACGCGCGACGCGCGGGCTGCTGCTTTCGTGACCGCATCCGCGCAGAATAATGTTCCTGGCACCCGACTGTCAGTTCCAGGGGAGCATTGGAGTCGCCGAGTGAGCGAGCTGATCTACGACCCCTACTCCGAGGAGGTCGCGTACAACCCGCATCCGCTCTTCCGCCGGCTGCGCAACGAAGCGCCGCTCTACCACAACGAGGAACAGGACTTCTACGCGCTCAGTCGTTTCGACGACGTGGAGCGAGTGCACCTCGACAAGGACACCTACATCTCGAGCCGGGGCGTGACGCTCAGCCTGCTCAAGGCCAACGTCGAGTTCCCGCCCGGCACCGTGATCTTCGAGGATCCGCCCGCACACACGATCCATCGCAGCCTGTTGTCGCGCATGTTCACACCGAAGAAGGTTTCCGCGCTCGAGCCCCAGATCCGCAGCCTCTGCGCCGAGCTCCTCGATCCGCTCGTGGGCCGCGGCGGTTTCGACTTCGCCTCCGATCTCGGCGCCGTCATGCCGACGAAGGTCGTCGGCATGCTCATCGGCATCCCGGACGAGGCGAGCGAGTCGGTACGTGACCACTTCGACGCGTTCCGCAAAGACCGTTCGGAGACGCACATGGAGGTGTTCGACGGCGCGATCTTCGCCGAGTACATCGACTGGCGGATCGATCATCCGTCGGACGACGTGATGACGCAGCTGCTGTACGCGGAGTTCGAGGACGAGACGGGCATCCGGCGCCGGCTCACGCGTGAGGAGCTCCTGGCCTACGTGAACATCGTGGCCGCCGCCGGTAACGACACCACCCGGCGCCTGATCAGCTGGACCGGCAAGGTGCTCGCCGAGCATCCCGACCAGCTCCGCATGCTCGTCGAAGACCGCACCCTCGCGCCCAACGCGATCGAGGAGGTGCTGCGCTTCGAGCCCCCGCCCCTGCAGAATTGCAGGTACGTCGCGCGCGACTGCGAGTGGTACGGGCGGACGGTGCCCGCGGGCAGTGCGCTGGCGATGCTCGTCCCGTCGGCCAACCGCGACGAGCGGCACATCGATGATCCCGACCGCTTCGACGTCACGCGAAGACCGGGACAGATCTTCACGTTCGGGTTCGGCGCGCACTACTGCCTCGGTCAGGCGCTCGCGCGGTTGCAAGGTCGCATCGCGCTCGAGGAGGTGCTCGCACGATTCCCCGAATGGGAAGTCGACTGGGACAACGCGAAGTTCGTCTGCGACGGCGACTTGCGCGGGTGGGACGCGCTCCCGGTTCTCACGCCCTGATCACCCATCCCGCGTACGGGAGGACAAACATGGACGAGATCATCATCGTGTCGTCCGACTCCCATGCCGGCGTTCCCAAGGAGCTCTGGCCGGAGTATCTCGACAAGCGGTTCCACGAGCTGATCCCGCGCCTGCACGAGGACAACGAGATCTACCCGACCGCGATCTTCCTGCTCGGCGCCAAGCGGGGTGCCACCACCACGTTGCCGGAGCTGCGCACCGCGCATCAGGAGGGTTGGCACGGGTTGCACGATCCGGTGCTGCGCCTGGCCGACATGGACCGTGAAGGTGTCGCCGCGGAGCTGATCTACCACGGCGACTTCCGGCTCGGCGACCTGTTCCACAACAACACGAACCGGAAATATCCCCTCGAAGCGTGGGACGCGGGCGCGCGTGCTTGGAACCGATGGGCGGCCGACAACTTCGGTTTCGCGATGGATCGCTTCCTCGTCACGGGCGCGATCGGTCCCTGCATCGACATGGACACCGCGGTCGCCGACATCAGATGGATCGCGGATCGCGGGTTCGCGGCGACGTACGTCCCGGGGTACATGCGGCACGCGAACACGGCGCCGCTGTTCGACGACTCTTGGGAGCCCTTCTGGTCCGCGTGCGAGGAGTGTGGGATCGCGTTGGTAGTACACGCCGGGTTCGGATGGGACCAGGGGACGGTATTCCCGCAGCTCGAGAAGATCCGCGACGACGTGAGCAAGGCTGCCGGGAGCCTGGATCGCGATGTGCTGTTCGCCCACGCCGACGCCGTCGCAGATGAGTCCGTGCAGTTCTTCTCCGACTTCCTCAACAGCCCGCGGCCGCGACGACCGATGTGGCAATTGATGTTGGGCGGCGTGTTCGACCGTCACCCCGACCTCGAGCTGGTGCTCACGGAGATCCGAGCCGATTGGATCCCTGCAACGCTCCGCCATCTCGACGCGTGCTACGAAGCCGACCGTGGTGACCTCCCGGCGCAGCGGCGGCCGAGCGAGTACTGGCGGAGCAACTGCCTCGCGGGTGCGTCGTTCATCCACAAGGCCGAGGTCGAGATGCGCCACGAGATCGGCGTCGAGACGATCAGCTTCGGGCGCGACTTCCCGCACCCCGAGGGAACCTGGCCGCACACGAAGGAGTGGCTGCGTGACGCGTTCGCGGGCGTGCCGGAACACGATGTCCGGCTCCTGCTGGGCGAGAACCTCATCCGCTTCCTCGACCTCGATCGGGACCGCCTCGCCGAGCTCGCGCGCCGCATCGGGCCAACGCTCGATGACATCGTCGGCGACACCTCCGGCGTCGCGCCCGAGCTGATCGAGAACTTCGACGCGCGCGGGGGCTACCTGAAGCCCGCCGAGGGCAGTTCGCGGATCGACGTGGTCGGTCAGCTCGTACAGGACGACGTGCTGGCGCTCAGTGGTCGACCTCGCTGAGCAAGGTCTCGACCTTGACCTCGTGCGCGCCCGACATGTCCATGACCTTGTCGAGGTTCGCCGCGACATCCTCGGGGGTGAGGTCGTGCTTGGTGAAGCCGTCGTTCTGGATCAGCGCGACACGCATCACCTGCCCGGCGCCCGCGGGCAGCAGCTCGCCGTTGAGCCGGCACGACTCGTGCGCGAGGAAGGCTGCGACGGGAGACACGAGCTCGGGCCGCATGGTGTCCATGATCCCGCCCTGGAACGTCTCCTCGGGCAGGTCGTACGTGTGGGCCAACACCGGCGTGTCCGCAAGGCGGGTTTGCGCGCGCGGCATCACCGCGTTGACGCGGATGTCGTAGCGAGCGGCGTCGAGGGCGAGGGTGCGGGTGAATCCGAGCACGCCGCCCTTCGCGCCGCCGTACGCCGAGTTCTTGGGGACCATGCCGAGCACGGCCTCCGAGCACGTGTTCACGATCCGGCCGTAGCCGGCCTCGACCATGTGAGGCCACGCCGCGAAGCAGACGTGCACGGTGCCCATGTAGTGGACGTCGACCATTCGGCGGAACCGCTCGATCGTCAGATCCTCGAACCAGTCGGGTTCGGCGATCCCGGCATTGTTGATCACCGCGTCGACGCGGCCGTACGCATCGATCGCGGACCGCACGATCGACGCCGCGCCCGCTTCGTCGGCAACCGACGCGTAACACGCCACCGCCTCGCCGCCCGCGGCCGTGATCTCCGCCACCACCTCGTCGGCCGGCACGTTCGACGAGCCCGTCCCGTTCAGTTGCCCGCCGAGATCGGCGACGACGACCTTGGCGCCGCGCGCGGCGAGCAGTAACGCATGGCATCGTCCGACCCCGCGCCCCGCGCCGGTGACGATCACGGCCCGTCCGTCGAATCGCAGTTCACCCATCGGAGACTCCTCTCGGGTCGCTGCGGCGGCACCGTACTCGGTCCACGGTTCGCGTGACAGTCGACTGTCATATGCTTCGGCGCGCGATGTGTGAGCAGTACGGCTATCCGAAGATCACCGCGGCGGCGAGGCGCAAGATCCCGACCGAGAACGCGGCCCGGGTGTACGGCATCGATGTGGACGCGCTCGCCGCGGCCGCCGCGAGCGACGACCTCAGCTGGACGGCGCAGGCCGCGAGGGAAATGGAGCGTCAGGTCGGGGGCGGTACGACGTCGGCATAGACCGGGACCTCACCGGTTCGGCTGGCCTGCAACGCGATCTTCGAGTCCGGGTAGTCCATCATCCGCGCGGTGAGTCCCTGCTCGTGCTCGTAGCCCTTGCGGATGTCGGCGAACTCGATGTCGTTCAGGCCGCGCTTGCCCATGCGTACCGCCGTGGGGCTGAATGCGGCAATGCGCCGGGCCTCTGCCCGCGCGGCTTCCAGTACCTCGCCGGGCTGCACGACCGCGATCAGCGCGCCCAGTGCTCGCATCTCGTCACCGCTGAGTCGCTGCCCGGTGAAGTACATCCAGCGCACGATCGGTTGCCCGACCAGCCGGCCGAGGTGACGCGCGCCGCCGTGCACGCCGACGCTCAGCTCGGGGAGGCCGAACGAAGCGTTGTGTGCCGCGACGACGAAATCGCACGACGCCGCGATCGCCATCCCGGTGCCGAGCGCGGCACCGGCGACCGCACCGATCACCGGCACGGCACACTCTTGGATCGCGAAGAACGCCTCACGTACGTGGAACATTCGCTCGCGCACGTTGTCGCGGTCCATCGTCGCGAAGTCGTCGAGGTCGTTCCCGGCGCAGAAGTGCTTCCCTTCACCGGTGAGCACCACGGCTCGTACGCCCCGGCCGATCTGGTCGATGTCGACGAACAGCTCGCGCATCTCGCGATACATCAACAGGTCGACGGCGTTCACGGGCGGCCGGCGCATCGTGATCGTCGCGACACCGTCGCGGTCGAGCTCGGTGGTCAATCGGGTGTACGACACGGATCAGGCGCTTTCTACGTTGGACGGCCGACGAAGCGCGAGTGGTCGCTCGTAGGACGAGTCGCTCGGGTCGCGTGCGACCGTGCCGTGCAACGCGACGAAGTCGACCGCGGCGCCCCTCAACAGCGACGGGGCGTTGGTCTGCCACTCGACGAGGCACAGCCGTCGGGCGATCGCCCATCGTCCGCCCCGGCGCTGGAAGTGGTCGATGTACCGGCCGCCCGTGACCGTGAGCGGCGCCTCTTCATCGCGCTCGGTCCCGATGAAGAGGTAGTAGGTCTCGGCGTGCGCCTCGTCGCCGTCGAGCTCGATGCTGTGGTTCGTGAGGTAGTGCTGGTGGCGAACCTGGCCGCCGTGGTACCCGAAGGCCCAGTCGAGGAATGCGTCGACCGGACCTACGAAACCGATGTGATCGTCGACCGCATCGTCGTGGTAGGCCGAACGCGCCAGCGCGCGATCGAGGCGGTCCATGCCGCGCGCGTAACGGGTGAGGCAGTCGAGGATCTCGGTCCGGTCGGTCAGCGCGCGAAGCTGTCGCGCGAGCTCGGCGTCGGTCGTCATGGCGCCACAACTCCTCTTCTGGTCATGCGGGGGTACCGGCGCGCAGCGGGTGCCCGTCGAAGCGGTCGAGCGCGGTCACTTCGGCCAGCGTCTTGCGCGGCGTCGGACGAGTGCCGGCGACCCTCAGCCGGCCGACCGGCAACAAGCAGCCTTGGACGTAACGGTCGGGTATTCCGAGCAGTGCGGCAACTTCCTTCGCCCGCAACAG